>NZ_JAFLNG010000352.1 GCF_017427025.1 Streptomyces sp. FH025 | reverse complement strand
GGGCGGGTGCCGGCCCGTTCGGCCCGGGTCCGGCCGGGAGCGGCGCGGGGCAGTCGTCCGGGTGGCCCCGGTTCCGGTCGGTTGAGCGGCACCACTTGTCAATGTTCGGTGGGCTGGAGACCCGTTCGGGGGACGGCGGGTGAACAGTCGCCCGTTCGCCGGTGCGCGGCCCGGCCGGTGCGCCATAACGGAGGGGCCCCGCCACGGAGGGGCTCCTGGCCGACTCCACCCGAGGACCGCCCATGCCGATCAGCAACTACGGCGTGCTCGCCGCCACCGCCGTCGACCGGCGCCGCGAGGGCGCCACCGACACCCCGCACTACCAGATCCACCTGCGCGACGCGGACGGCACCGACTACCGCGCGGCCGTCAACGTCCTGTCCCAGCAGTCCCCTTCGGACCTGCTCTACCTCGCGGACGAGGACTTCCGGCACCCGGTCACGGGCCTCCTCCCGCCGCCCGGCAGCGGCTGGACCGAGCTCCCCTCCCGGCCCGCCACGGCGAGCCTGGACTTCGTCCGCGGGAAGCTCTTCGACCACGCGGCGATGCGGGTGCTGCCGCCGGACCTGCCGGGCCCGAACAACGACCTCGCCGACCTGCTCGACCACTACGTGCAGCGCGCGATCGCCGATCCGGCCGCCGCCGTCTACCTGTTCGGGCAGCGCTTCGGGCCCGAACCCGGCGTCCCGGACAAGGTGTTCGGCTTCCTGCCCGGCAACGGCGTGCACGACGTCCACATGAACCAGGGCAACTCCGGCCGGTTCCGCACGGACGACGGGGTGTACCAGGACGGCGCCGTGCTGATCCACCTGCCGGACGAGAAGCGCTGGACGGCGGTGTTCCTCGCCTTCCAGTCGCAGTCCTGGCACACCGACGACCGCACCGGCCACGCCCTCCCGGTCGGCGTCCCTCGCCCGACCCGGGCGCCGCGGCAGGCGCCCACCGTCAGTTCGTGATCGGCGGGTTCGGCCGGGTCAGCCCCCGGTCGTAGGCGAAGATCACCGCCTGGACGCGGTCCCGGGCGCCGATCTTCGCCAGCACCCGGCTCACGTGCGTCTTGACCGTCGACTCGGCCAGCACCAGGCGCCGGGCGATCTCGCTGTTGGTCCAGCCGTGGGCGATGGCCACCAGGATCTCCCGCTCCCGCTCGGTGAGCGCGTCCAGTCGCGGGTCCTCGACGGGCGCGGCACCGGGCGGGCGCACCGGCAGGTGGTGGGCGTAGGCGTCGAGCAGGCGCCGGGTGATGGCGGGGGCCACCACGGCGTCGCCCTCGGCGACGGCGCGGATCCCGGCGAGCAGTTCCTCCGGGCGGGCGTCCTTGAGCAGGAAGCCGCTGGCCCCGGCGCGCAGCGCGGCGTGCGCGTACTCGTCGAGGTCGAAGGTGGTCAGCACGAGGATGCGGGAGCGTCCACCGGTGGCGACGATCTGGCGGGTGGCCTCGATGCCGTCCATGCCGGGCATCCGGATGTCCATCAGCACGACATCGGGGCGCAGGTCGGCGGTCAGCCGGACGGCCTCGGCGCCGTGGGCGGCTTCGCCGAGCACCTCGGTGTCGGGCTGGCTCTCCAGCAGCATGCGGAAGCCGTAGCGCTGGAGTGGCTGGTCGTCCACGATGAGGACGGTGGTCACGTGGGGCCGCCTGTCGGGTCGGGGGTGAGGTCCAGTACGGCCTCCACGGTCCATCCTGCCCCAGGGCCGGGGCCGGCCGTGACCGTCCCGCCGTAGACGGCCGCGCGCTCGCGCATACCGGCCAGGCCGTGCCCCTCGCCGTCCGGGCGGGCGGCCCGGCGGGCGCCGCCGGGCGGGCCGCTGTCCCGGACCAGCACCCGCAGCCGGGTGGGGTCGGTGGTCAGGGTGACGTGCGCCCTGGTGTCGGGCCCGGCGTGCCGGAGGGTGTTGGTGAGCGCCTCCTGGACGATGCGGTACGCCATCAGCTGGACGCCCCGGTCCAGCCGGTCCAGGTCGCCGCGGACGGTGTACACCACCTGCGGGCCGGCCGCGCGGATCCGGGCGCACAGCCCGTCGAGGTCGGCGATGCCGGGCTGCGGGTTGAGCTCGGCGGCCCGGTCGCCCTGGTCGCGCAGCACGCCGAGCATCCGGCGCAGTTCGCCGAGGGCCTGGCGGCTGGTCTCGCCGATCAGCTGCAGCGCCTCCCGGCCGCGCTCGGGCGAGGCCTGGGCGGCGTAGGCGCCGCCGTCGGCGAGCGTGACGATGACGGACAGGTTGTGGCCGATGATGTCGTGCATCTCACGGGCCACCCGGGTGCGCTCGGTGGCGGCGGCGAGCCGGCTGCGCTGGTCGCGTTCGATCTCCAGCCGGGCGGCGCGTTCGCGCAGGCCGGCGAGCTGGGCGCGGCGGATGCGCACCGCGATGCCCAGGGCGACGGCCGCGACGGCGGCGCTGACCAGGAAGAACAGCGCGTCGCCGATCGGCAGCCCGCCGCCGGAGACCTCGACGGCCACCAGGGCCATGGCGCCCACCATGACGGCGCTGGACCAGGCCAGGTGCCGCAGTCGGCCGTGCAGGGCCAGGCTGTACAGGGCGACCAGCAGGGCGACGTCGGCGCGCAGGACGACACCCCACGACCACTGGAGGACGAACACCGCCATGATCGCGGCGAACGCGGCGGTGGGGCTCCGGCGGCGCCACAGCAGCGGCAGCACCAGGCCCGCCTGGAGCGCCAGCGCGGTCGGCAGCGGCGCGCGGACGAAGACGATCCGGTGCTCGCGCGGGGCCTCGCGGTGGCCGGGGAAGAGGTCGGGGAGGCAGAACATCAGGAAGACCACCGCGACCACGGAGGCGTCCAGCACCCAGGGGTGGGCGCGGTCCGCCTCGCGCACCCGCTGGCCGATCCGGGACAGCCGGGCGAACAGCGGGTGGCCGGACAGGGGATCGGCGCCCGCGAGCGGGTCTGCGGAGGTGGCGTGGGCCTCGCTCACCGTGGCGCCTCCCTGGTGGTGCGTGGTCGTGCGGTGGTCGTGCAAGCGGTGCGGCGCCGGTCGGTCCCGGCGCCGCACCGGAAGTGTCTCAGGCTTCGGCGCGCGACCGTGTGCGTGCCCACGGGCACGCGCCTCCCGGCTCAGGCGTCGGAGCGCACCAGCCGTACGGCGGCGCCCGCCAGGGCCAGAGCCGTCCAGCCGAGGAAGACCAGCAGGCCGGCCGTCGGCGAGAGGGTGGTCGCGTCGTGCTGGAGGGCGAACATCGCCTGGCCCGCGTGGCTGGGCAGGTAGGGGCCGATGTGGTCCTGCCAGGAGCTGGGCAGCAGCGAGGTCAGCCCGGGGATCAGCATCAGCGCGGCCACCAGGACGGCGATGCCGCCGGCCACCGAGCGCAGCAGCGCGCCGAGCGCGACGCCGATCACGCCGACCAGGGCGAGGTAGAACCCGGCGCCCAGCAGACTGCGGACCACCCCGGCGTCGGACAGGCCCATCGCGGCGCGGGTGCCGGAGAGGATCCCGCTGTCGGCGAGGAACACGACGAACACCCCGACGGTGCCCAGCACCAGCGCGATCAGGCCGTACACGGTGGCCTTGGACCACAGCACCGGCAGGCGGCGCGGCACGGCGGCCAGGGTCGAGCGGATCATGCCGGTCGAGTACTCGCCGGCCGCGACCAGCACGCCGAGGACGCCGAGCGCCAGCTGGGCGAAGTTGGTGCCGAACAGCGACAGGCTCAGCGCGTTCGCGTCGGAGAAGTCCCGGTCCATCGGGCGGCCCGAGGTGAGCCGCGACTTGAACTGGAAGGCGGCGATCAGGCCGAAGGCGACCAGGAACAGCAGGGCCAGGCCGAGGGTGATCCAGGTGGAGCGCAGCGACCACAGCTTGGCCCACTCCGAGCGCAGCACCCGCGCGGGCGTCACCTTGTAGGCGGGCCGGGCGGGGCGCGGTTCGGCGGGCGTGGCGGTCTGGCTCGGGGCGGTCGTCGTCATGCCGCGCTCCTCTGGGTCTCGGCGGCGGCGCCGGTGGTGGTCGTGGTGCCGTGGTACTCGACGGCGTCCCGGGTCAGTTCCATGAACGCCTCCTCCAGGGAGACCGCGCGCGGGGTGAGCTCGAACACCGCGATGCCCTGCTCGGCGGCGGTGAGCCCGATCTCACGGGCCGAGCGGCCGGTGACCAGCAGTTCCTCCGACCCGGTGCGGCCGGTGATCTCCACCCCGGGCCCGGCCAGGGCCGAGCGCAGCCGGACCGGGTCGGCACTGACCACCTTGACGACGTCGCCGCCGGCCTGGCGGACCAGGTCCTGCACGGTGGTGTCGGCCAGCAGCCGGCCGCGCCCGACGATGATCAGGTGGTCGGCGACCAGGGCGACCTCGCTCATCAGGTGCGAGGAGACGAAGACGGTGCGGCCCTCGGCGGCGAGGGAGGTGAGCAGGTTGCGGATCCACAGCACGCCCTCGGGGTCGAGCCCGTTGACCGGCTCGTCCAGCATCACCGTGGCCGGGTCTCCCAGCAGCGCGGCCGCGATGCCGAGCCGCTGCCCCATGCCGAGGGAGAACGCCCCGGCGCGCTTGCGGGCCACCGACTGGAGCCCGGTCAGCTCGATGACCTCCTCGACCCGGCGGCGCGGGATGCCGTGGGTGTGGGCCTGGGCCATCAGGTGGTTGAACGCCGAGCGGCCCGGATGGATCGACTTGGCCTCCAGCAGCGCGCCCACCTCCTGCAACGGTGCGGCGTGCTCGGCGTACCGGCGGCCGTTGACGCGCACCGAGCCGCTGGTGGGCGCGTCCAGTCCGACGATCATCCGCATGGTGGTCGACTTCCCGGCCCCGTTGGGCCCGAGGAACCCGGTCACCGTCCCCGGCCGGACCGTGAAGTCCAGCCCGTCCACGGCGGTCTTCTCCCCGTACCGCTTCGTCAGCTGGTGCGCCTCGATCATCGCTCGCCCTCATGTTCCGGGGCCGGGCCGTCCCGGCCGCCCACACCCTCCACGCTAGGCGCCGCCGGGGCCCGAACCGTGGCACCGCGGACTGATCGTCGAGCCGCCCGTAGTACCGCGGTACCACTCCCGGGGCCACCTCGGGGAGAGGCAACGGGTACGAGGTGACGGCGATGTACCTCGGCGAGAACGTCCGGGGATGGACGCGGGTCGCGCCCGCCGGGTGGGCGGGCGCGACCGGGTGGGACTGGCCGGAGTGCGATCGGGGTCAGTCCCAGGGGTTGGCGGGCTGGTCGTTGATGGCCGTCCAGAACCGGGTGCTGTTCGGGATGTTGCCGTAGGCCCAGAAGGTCCAGCAGCCGGTCTGCGACAGGTCCGGCCCGTAGCGGCCGTCGCGGAACTCCGCCTCGCGCCAGCCGGAGCCGAACGAGGCCTGGCAGACGCTGTCCGCCGCGGCCCGACTGTTGAGACGGGCACCCAGGACCGGCTGGCTGAGAGCGACCGTGCCCTGCGCCCAGCCGGTGTAGTAGCTGAGGCTGATCCCGGCCGGAGCCGGGCTACCGTCGACCTTGAGGCAGAGCACCGGCAGCGAGACCGACGGCGCGGTGTCGCCGCTGTAGGCGTTGCCGGAGGTTCCGACGCCGACCTGCACGGTGCCCTCCGGACCGGTGGCGAGGACGGTCCAGGTCATCCCGAGGTGGGTGGCCGGGCCCGTCGCGGCGCCGGCCGGGGCCGCCGTGAGCGGGATCAGGGCGGCCGCCGCCACCGCGGTCGCGGCGGCGACAGCCCTCTTCAGACGATTCATCAACTGCTCCTCGTACGCGGCGTGGTGGCACGCGGCCAGTGGGGCCTGAGGCACTGGGGCCGGGGTCAGTCCCAGGGGTTGGCCGGCTGGCCGATGATGGCCGTCCAGAACCGGGTGTTGTTGGGGATGTTGCCGTACGCCCAGAACGTCCAGCCGCCGCTCTGCGACAGGTCCGGCCCGTAGTGACCGTCGTGGAACTCCGCCTCGCGCCAGCCGGAGCCGAACGAGGCCTGGCAGATGCTGTCCGCCGCGGCCCGGCTGTTGAGGCGCGAGCCCTTCACCGGCTGGCTCAGGGCCACCGTGCCCTGCGCCCAACCGTTGTAGAACCCGATGCTGAGCCCATCAGGGGCCGGGCTGCCGTCGACGTTGAGGCAGAGCACCGGCAGCGACACCGAGGGCGCGGTGTCACCGTGGTAGGCGTCGCTGGGGCTGCCGCCCGGCCCACCGACCTGCACGGTGCCCTCCGGACCGTAGGAGATGACCGACCAGGTCATCCCGAGGTGGGTCGCCGGCCCGGTGGCGGCACCCGCTGGGGTCGCGGTGAGCGGGATCAGGGCGGCCGCGGCGACGGCTGTCGCGGTCGCGACGGCCTTCTTCAGACGGTTCATCGAAACTCCTGGGGCGTGGTTGGCGTCGAGTGACCGGCCGGGCTCGGCCGGAGCGGATCAGGGGCCGAGGCCTGCGTCAGTTCCAGGGGTTGGCGGGCTGGTCGTTGATGGCCGTCCAGAACCGGGTGTTGTTGGGGATGTTGCCGTAGGCCCAGAACGTCCAGCCGCCGCTCTGCGACAGGTCCGGCCCGTAGTGGCCGTCGTGGAACTCCGCCTCGCGCCAGCCGGAGCCGAACGAGGCCTGGCAGATGCTGTCCGCCGCGGCCCGGCTGTTGAGGCGCGAGCCCTTCACGGGCTGGCTCAGGGCCACCGTGCCCTGCGCCCAACCGTTGTAGAACCCGATGCTGAGCCCGGCCGGCGCGGGGCTGCCGTCGACGTTGAGGCAGAGCACGGGCAGCGAGACCGAGGGCGCGGTGTCACCGTGGTAGGCGTCGCCCGAGTTGCCGACCTGGACGGTGCCCTCCGGACCGTAGGAGACGACCGACCAGGTCAGCCCCAGGTGGGTCGCCGGCCCGGTGGCGGCACCCGCCGGCGTTGCCGTGAGCGGGATCAGGGCGGCCGCGGCGACGGCCGTCGCGGCCGCGACGGCCTTCTTCAGACGGTTCATCAACTGCTCCTCGTGCGCGGTGTGGTGTGACGCGACCGGCCGGTTTGACCGGTGCAGATCAACGATCTCAACCGGACGCACACAACTGTCATGAATCCGTCATTGATCCGTCACAGCTCAGCCTCATCCGCTCACGGCGGTGATCCGCGCGCCCCGCCTCAGCCCGTGAGCCAGGGCGCCTCGGGGAGCTTGGCGTCGGCGTCGCGCCCGGCGAAGTCCAGGGTGGTCGGGGTGCCCAGGCCGGGCAGTTGCATCGTCACCCGGCGCAGGGTGCCGTCGCCGTCGACCCAGTACGTCAGCGGCGACCGCGCTCCGTCGGGTGCGGAGCCCTGGGCGCGCGGGCCCGCGAAGCGGTCGTAGTCGCGGCCGTCGATCCGGTCCCGGCCCAGCCAGCGGGCGCCGGACTGGGCGAGCAGCAGGGGGTTGTCCGGCCGGTCCGCGCCGAGCTGGACGAGCAGTTGGAGCCCTGCGTCCAGCGGGTCGGCCGTGTAGGCGCGAGGCGACCAGCCCGGCCGGGGCACGCGCTCGGCCTGCTGCCAGGGCGGGGCGGCGTCGCCCGCCGGCTCGGGGGCCAGGCCGAGACCACCGCTGTCCCAGACGACCAGGCCGTGGTCGAACGGCCCGCTCGCGCCGCTGCTCCGGTAGCTGCCCGCGCCGCGGTGGGTGCGGTAGTCCAGCACGCCCTCGACCGTGACCCGCACTCCCCCGCCCTCGGCCGCCGTGAGCGTGACGGCCACCGGGCTGGCCTGGAACAGGTTCAGCCGGGACAGCGCCAGCCGGGAGGCCTCGTCGACGGTCACCGGCCGCTCGGAGGTCTCGTCGGAGACGGTCTCGTACACGGCGACGCCGCCCGCCGCCGCACCGCACACCGCGATCGCGACCAGCGCCGTCAGCCAGCGGGTGCGCCGGGGCCAGCGGCTCAGCCGGGGCGGGCGGGCCTGCTCGGTCGGCTTGGCCTGCCCACGCGGGCGGTCGCCGGTCTTCG
>NZ_JAFLNG010000351.1 GCF_017427025.1 Streptomyces sp. FH025 | reverse complement strand
GCCGCCGGCTCGCCTGGCTGCTCGGCCCGGCCACCGCCATCGTCCTCGCCTGGGCGCTCTCCCCGCTGCGCGGCCCGCTCGCGCTCGGCGGCGCGCTGCTCTGCCTGCTGCTCGCCGTCGCCGCCATCGCCCGGCTCGGCGGCCTGCTGCCCGCCGCCGGAACCACCGTCGTCGGGGCACTCGCCGCCGACTGGTTCTTCACCACGCCCTGGCACAGCCTCGCCGTCGAGCGCGGCGCCGACCTCGCCGTGCTGCTGCTCTTCCTCGCCGTCGCCGGGATCATCGCCCACCTCATCGACGGCCTGGCCCGCCGCTCCCAACAGGCCGACCGGGCCCGCGCCGAGGCCGCCGTGCTGGCCCGCCTCGCCGGGGAGACGGTCGAGTCCGGCGCCCGGGCGCTGCCCGACCTGGTCGCCGAACTGCGCCAGGTCTTCGGCCTGGACGGCGCCGTCGTCCTGGTCCGCACCGGGCGGCTCTGGCAGCCGGCCGCCGCCTCCGGGGCCACCGTCCCGCTGCGCCCCGACGAGGCCTCGTTCGTCGTCGACCTCGGCTCCGACGCCGTCCTCGCGCTGCGCGGACCGGCGCTCAGCGAGGAGGACACCCGGCTGCTGGGCCCGTTCGTCACCCAGTTGAAGCTGGCCCGCGACCGCGAGCGCCTCGCCGCCCAGGCCGCCGCGGCCGAGACCCTCGCCCACACCGACGCCCTGCACACCGTGCTGCTGGAGGCCGTCGGCCAGGACCTGCGCGCCCCGCTGGCCGCGCTGCGCGAGGAGGCCGCCGAACTGCCGGGCCCGCAGCGGCGGCGGATCCGCTCGCAGGCCCGGAGGATGGAGCGGCTGCTCGCCAACCTGCTGGACCTCAGCCGGCTGCGGGCCGGGGAGATCCCGGTGGTGCTGCGGCCCACCGAGCTGGCCCCGGTGGTGGCGGCCGCGCTCTCCGGCGAGCCCGTCGGGGTGCGGACCGTGCTCGGGGACGGGCTGCCGCGGGTGCTCGCCGACCCCGGCCTGCTGGAGCGGGCCGTCGCGGACGTGCTGGCGGCGGCCGGGCGCCCGGCCGTGGTGGACGCGGGCGCCGTGGCGGGCCGCGTCCACCTGCGGGTGACCGCCCCGGGCGACGCCGAGCCGGCTGGGCTGACCGTCGCCCGGGGCCTGGTGGAGGCGATGAACGGCGAGCTCACCGCCGAACCGGCCCCGGGCGGCGGGACGGCCTACCTGTTCGACCTCCCGAGCGCCGCGGGTTGAGCTACCTGCGTTCGTCCTCGATCAGCCCGAACTCCTGGAGCAGCTCGCCGACTTCGGTGGCCTCCACCCGGCGCAGCAGTCGCCTGCGCAGGAACTCCGGCCCGGGGAGGGAGAGTTCGGCGCCGTCGCGGAGGCGGGTGGTGGCGGCGAGCAGCTTGCGCACGTCGTAGGTGGAGTTGAACACCTCGGGCACGCCGCGCTCGACGCCAAGCAGCCGGTACACGGCCTCCATGCCGGTGCGCACCGAGTACTCGGTGGTGAAGATGCAGTCCCGGGTGGTCTCGGCGAACTGGCCGATGAAGGCGAAGTTGACCGCGCCCTCGGGCACCACGTCCGGTCGGTCGCCCGCGTGCCGGGGCAGGAAGAAGGACGTGACGTACGGCATCATCACCGGCACGCAGCGGGCGGCGTCCGCGGCCAGCTCGGGGATCTCCTCGACCGGGACGCCCAGGTGGTACAGCCACTCCTGGGTGATCTCCTCGCCGGTGCACTCCTGCATCGGCTTCTTCACGTAGTCGCCGGGGCGGTCGACGAACAGCGAGTACACCCAGACCACGATCTGGTCGGCGGGCTGCTGCTTGAAGTGCGGCTGGCGGTTGACCGTCCAGCTCAGCAGCCAGGAGGAGTCGCGGGCGGTGACGATGCCGCCGGTCACCACGCCGCCGCTGAACGGGTCGCGCTTGGCGACCTTCTGGATGTGGTGCGGGATGCGCGCGTCGAGGGTGGTGACGGTCGCGGACTCCCACTTGCTCTCGGCGATGTTGCCGCAGAACACCTCGGGGCGGCCGAAGGCCGGGTCCTTGGCGGCGATCCGGCGCCACAGGTCCCAGGCCGGGGCGGGGCCCTCGTCCAGGCGGGCCGGGGTGTGCTGGTCGCCGTTGTCGGAGTTCTCGGTCAGCGAGCCGATGGTGGTGAACACCAGGTCGTCCACGCCGAGGTCCACCCCGCCCTCCTGGCCGCCCTCGCGCCAGTGGATCCGGGTGGCCTGCTTGCGGCCGGGGGCGTCGGCGGTGCCGGGGGTATCGGCGGTGCCGGGGGAGAGGTCGAAGTCGATGTCGGTGACCTCGACGTCGTAGCGGAACCGCACGCCCTGGTCCATCAGCCAGCTGGTCAGCGGCAGGACGAGGGACTCGTACTGGTTGTACTTGGTGAACTTCAGCGCCGACAGGTCCGGCAGGCCGCCGATGTGGTGGATGAAGCGGTGCAGGTAGAGCTTCATCTCCAGCGCGCCGTGCCACTCCTCGAAGGCGAACATGGTGCGCCAGTACAGCCAGAAGTTGCTGTCCAGGAAGTCCTGCGAGAAGACCTCGTTGATCCGCTTGCCCTCCAACTCCTCGCGGGTGGCGAGGAAGACGCGGACGATGTCCTTCTGCGCCCTGTCGTTGAGGGCGAACAGGCCGTTCGTCCCGGCGTCCTGGCCGCGGCGCTCGGTGACGCGCTGGAGCGAGAAGTTCGGGTCGTCCTTGTTGAGCCAGTAGAACTCGTCCAGGACGGACGCGTTCTCGACCTCCAGCGAGGGCACCGAGCGGAAGAGGTCCCACAGGCACTCCATGTGATCTTCCAGCTCGCGCCCGCCCCGGACGACGAAGCCCTTCTCAGGCTCCTTGATGCCGTCCAGCGCGCCGCCGGCCAGCTTCAGCCGCTCCAGGATGGTGACCTGCTCGCCGGGCACCTGCCCGTCGCGCACCAGGAACGCGGCCCCGGCCAGCGAGGCGAGGCCCGATCCCACGAACCACGCCCGCTTGCGCTCGGCTCCCTCGGGCTTCCTCGGCCGGGCGAACGCCTCGTAGTTGCCGCTGCTGTAGAACAAGCCCGCTCTCCCTAGAAAGTTCGGTATCGAACAGCCCGCCGGGCATGGCGGTGCCACCGCCCGGGAGGTGTTCCGTTCACCCACCATCCATTCACCCGAAAGTGATCTTCGCGCGCTGATTAGGCCGAACGGGTGAGGGAGGGGCCGGGGGAGTGTCGGCGCCCCGCGTATGGACCGCGTAGGGAACACCCTCCGGGGCGTCAGGGAGACGTCAAGAAGAGCTGGTCAGCCACCCCGGGCGCGCTTGGCTGGAGCACGACGGAACACACGACCACACGAGGACGGATCATGCACGGCAACGGGCGACACGGCGACGACGACGCACTCAGGGTGGTGGTCGGGGTCAGCGGATCGCTGGGCAGCCTGGCGGCACTGCACCGCGGGGTCGCCGAGGCCCGCCGCCGCGGCGCCGTCCTGGTACCGGTACTCGCCTGGGAACCGCCCGGCGGCGAGCACGGCTACCGGCGCTCGCCCTGCCCGCCGCTGCTGGCCGCCGTACGGGAGGCCGCCGAGCGGCGGCTGGACGAGGCACTGGACGCCGCCTTCGGCGGAACCGAGCCCGGTGTGCCGCTGCGCCCCATGGTGATCCGCGGCGAGACCGGGCCCGCCCTGGTCCACCTCGCCGACCGGCCGGACGACCTGCTCGTCCTCGGTCGCAGCGGTGGCCTCCTGCGCCGCCGGCTGCGGCGCTCGGTGTCCGCCCACTGCGCCCGCGCGGCCGGCTGCCCGGTGCTGACCGTCCCGGTGCCCGAGCTGCTGCACGACCTCGAAGCCCTGCACCGCCGCGCCCGCTGGCACCTGCCGGTCGGACCAGCGCCCGAACTCGTCGTGGCGAAGGGGTAGTCCACGGTGCGGATGTACTCGGCGCGCCCCGGCGGCGGCCGCTACCGCCCGGTGCTGGAGCGGCTCGCCGTCCCCGCCTCCGGCACCGTCGCCCTGCTCGCCGGCGGCGCGCTCGCCCTCGGGCTCGGCGGGTTCGGCGAACTGCACTCCGGCTGGCTCGCCTTCGTCGCCTACCTGGCCCTGTGCGGCCTGCTCGGCGGCTTCTCCAGGCCCCGGGCCGCACCGGTGATCGGCCTGGCCGCCTGGCTCTGCTGCAACGCCTTCGCCGAACACCGGCACGCCGAACTCGGCTGGTCCGGCTCCGGCGTGGAACTCGGGCACTACGCGATGTTCACCGCCATCGCCCTGCTGGTGGCCCTCCCCGCCGCCCTCCCGCGCCGGACGGTGCGGGTGGCCCTGCTGCGCTTCGACCGTACGGTCTGAAGCGCCTACGGACGGTCCGCCCCCTCTCGGGCGGACCACGCCGAACCCCGGCCCCGGCCGGTACTCCGGGGCCTGCGGCAACCGGTGGAACACAGGTGAGGCGGGGCCGCGCGCCCCGTCGGCCGGTGAGGGTGGGGCTCCGCAGGGTCGGTCCTCGGTCCACCTGACGGCCAATCTGTCAGCGTTCGGTGGGCGGAAGTTCACCGACCCCACCCCCGGCGGTGGGGATAAGGGCGCGCAGAATGGCCGTATGCGAATGACGGACACGCCGAGGTCGGCGACGCACGACGATGCCGCACCCATAGCCCGCGCGCTGGCCCGGGCCTTCCACGACGACCCGATGATGGCCTGGTTCTTCCCGGACAAGGCCACCCGGGAGGCGGGGCTGAGGAGTTACTTCCGCACCCTGTTCACTCGGCAGTACGGCCCGCACGGAGTGTGCGAGCGCACCGAGCTCGCGGCCGCCTTCTGGGTGCCGCCGCAGGCGCAGGACAAGGCCGTCCCGGACGAGGACACCCTCCGGGAACTGGTTGACATCCTCGGCGAGCGGGCCGAGCCCTTCCGGCGTTCCGTCGAGGCGGCCGCCGCCAACGTCCCGCCGGAGCCGCACTGGTACCTCGCGGTGCTCGGCGCGGACCCGGCGGCCCAGGGGCAGGGGCACGGCGCCGCCCTGCTGCGCTCGGGCCTGGCCAAGGCGGACGAGGCGGGGCTGCCGGTCTACCTGGAGTCGTCCAAGGAGGCGAACCTGGCGGTCTACGGGCACTTCGGGTTTGAGGTACTGCAGCAGGTGCACCTGTCGGAGGGGGGGCCGACGCTCTGGGTGATGCGGCGGGAGGCCCAGAGCTCGCTCTGAACCGGCAGTCCGCGACCGGGGCCCCGCCGTGTCCGCCCCGCGCGCCCTGGCGGGGCGCGCGGGGCGGGTGATCATAGGGTGAGCATGGTGCGGTGGGCGAGGGTGGTGTCCCGCAGCGGTTTGAGAGCCAGGCGGACGAGGGCCAGGGCGTTGTCGTCCCCGGCGATCCGGTTGGCGCTCAACTCACCGCAGGACAGGCACTGATGGATGATCATCCACTCTCCGTCCGTGCGGACGGACAGGCTCAGCGCGGCCATCCGGCCACCGCAGCCGGCGGCCCGGTCGCCCGGGATCCGGCCGTCGACGTGACGGCTGGCCAGACAGTTCGGGCAGTGGTTGCGATGGGCGGTGCCCGGGGCGTCCAAGGGGACGTCCAGTCGGCAGTCCACGCAGCGGAAGGCGTTCGCCCGGTGGCCGCCCTGGCCGTGCAGGACGTCCTTGTGCCGCTGCGGGCGGCGGTGCTGCCGCTGGTTCCGGCCATCGGTGTTCTTGCGTCGTGGCATGGTTCGGCGCTCCCTCTGACGTCGGTTAGAGCGTGCCGAACGCTTCGAGGGGGAAGGGCGGTTGGGCCAGCGGCCGGACGGCCATCCGCATCAGGATGAGCTGGTTGTCGTCCGGGCAGACCGGGGTGGACGTCAGCTCGTCGCAGCGCACGCACCGGTGCACGACCGTCCAATCGCCGGTGCGCAGCACGGCGATGGAGATCGGCGACATCCGGCCGTGGCAGTCGCTCGGACCGCCCTCGACGTGGTCGAGGACGTGCCGGGAGTGCAGGCAGGACGGGCAGTGGTTGCGCCGCGTGCCGTCGGCGGCGTAGGTGGAGACGGTCAGACCGCACCAGGCGCAGGCGAAGGTGGAGGTCTTGAGAGTGGGGGGAGTGCTGGAGGTGCTGGACACCCGGGGTGCTCCTTGCTGAGGGGTTCGTGCGATGGCAGCAAGAGCAGGCCGAGTGGCCTCGACGGTTCGTCAGGCGGTGTGGCGAGGCGCACTCGGCGCGAGGCGGGACATCAAGACACCCTCTCCGGTTGGGCATGTGGGCCCATGGTCGTGCGGAACAAGAACGGCGTCAGCCTAACCACGGGGATCGCTCGGGCGCCAACGAATAAATTCGCCGCCCCGGGAGCGTGCGGCGGGCCGCGAGGTCGTCATGGGTGGCAAGAACGGGGGCCTGCGGAGGCTTCCCCCGGATGTGCTGGAGGGGGTCCGTCCAGGCCGGGCCCGCCCCACCGCGCGGTGGGGCGGGCCCGGTCGTCTAGCAGTCGGGGATGGTTGTGCCGTTGTTGTCCTTGGCCACGTCGCTGCCCCACTTGGACAGGTAGAAGGCCGACACCCATTGGTTGCTGGGGCCTTCGTCGGGGTTGGTCTTGAGCCACCAGTGGTTGTAGCTGCTGCCGTTGGAGACCTCGCGGCCCCAGGCCTTGCAGAACACGTAGTTGGTGCCCTGGTACAGGGTCCCGGTGCTGCTGGTGGAGGTCGGCGAGGAGTAGACGCTAGCGTTGGAGAAGGTGTCCACCCAGTACTTGCCGGTGGCGGGCGGGGTGGTGCCGCCCTGGCAGTTGGGGATGGTTGTGCCGTTGTTGTCCTTGGCCACGTCGCTGCCCCACTTGGACAGGTAGAACGCGGACACCCATTGGTTGCTGGGGCCTTCGTCGGGGTTGGTCTTGAGCCACCAGTGGTTGTAGCCGGTGCCGTTGGAGACCTCGCGGCCCCAGGCCTTGCAGAAGACGTAGTTGGTGCCCTGGTACAGCGTCCCGGTGCTGCTGGTGGAGCTGGGGGAGCCGTACACCGGGGCGTTGGAGAAGGTGTCCACCCAGTACTTGCCGTTGCCGCCCGACGGGGGAGTGGTCGGGGGCGTCGTCGGCGTGGTGCCGCCGGCGCCGTACAGGCGGATGGCGCCGTAGTAGTCGCTGTGCGAGGAGAGTGCCGCCACCTGGACGTAGCCGCCGGAGTACGGGGCTTCGACGATCCAGCCCTGCCCGAGGTACATCGCGACGTGGTGGATGGTGGAGGCGGTGTTGCCGAAGTACACCAGGTCGCCGGGGAGCAGCGGCCCGGTTCCGTCCGCCCGGTAGTAGCGGGCGACCGCCCGGGAGGTCGGCCACTGGGTTCTCGTGGTGCCGTTGATGACGTCCTCGCCGACCGCCAGGTCGTAGGCGTAGCGGACCATGCCGGAGCAGTCCAGGCCGCGGACGTTGCAGTCGTCAGGGGCGCCGTTGGAGGGGTCGCAGATCCCGTACGTCGGGCCGGGCTGCGAGCCGTGGCCGCCGCCCCACGAGTACGGCGTGCCGATCAGTCCGCAGGCGGAGCGGACGGCGGCGTTCGCCTGCGATGCGGCGCCGGAGGAGAGCACCCCGCAGGCCGGCGCGGCCTGGGCGGCTCCGGCGCCGGCGAAGAACACGCCGACCGACACCAACAGCGACAACAGGGCCGCCCAGCGTAGTGAGACAACCAGCCGGTGCGATAAGAGGTTTACGCGCGTAGTCATGGCCGCGGATCTTTCCGGAGGCGCCGACTCCGGGTCAACGGTTGCATCGAGGTTGCAGCGTGCGGACCTCAGGGCCCCGTGCCTCAGGGCCCCGTGCGGACCTCAGGGCCCCGCGCCTCAGAGCACCGTCGCGCCCAGGGTGATCGAGGTCAGCAGCATCAGCAGGCCCAGCGCCACGAATCCGTACTCCAGTCTCACCCGCTCCCGGCCGTCGACCAGGACCTGCCGAGGATC
>NZ_JAFLNG010000350.1 GCF_017427025.1 Streptomyces sp. FH025 | reverse complement strand
GGAGCGGTCAGGGGGCGGTGATGGCGGCCGCGACGGCGATCGCGAAGCCCCCGTCGTGGCTGATGCTGATGTCGATCGGGCCGAGCCCGGCCCGGGCGGCGAGTTCGGCGGCCGGTCCGGCCAGCCGGACCTCGGGCCGCCCGCCGGGGCCGCGCAGGATCTCGATGCCCTGCCAGGGCACCGGTCGTCCGGCGGCGCCGAACAGCTTGAAGACGGCCTCCTTGGCGGCCAGTCGGCCGGCCAGGCCGGCCCGGTCGGGCTCGCCGTCGGGGGTGACCGAGATCCGCAGCTCCCGCTCGGAGAGCATGCGGTGCAGCACCGGCCCGGCACCGGGGGCGAGCAGCTCGCCGACCCGGGTGATCGGCACCAGGTCGACGCCGATCCGGGGCAGGCTCACGCCGGGTCGGCCGTGCGGACCGCGTCGGTGGCGGCGGCCAGATCGCCGTCGAAGTGCTCGGTGAGCACGGCGACCCAGCGCTCCAGCCCGAAGGCGGTACAGGAGGTGTAGGCGTGCTCGCCGGAGGCCAGCTTGATGTCGCAGCGCTCGCCGAAGAAGTTCCGGTGGGTGTTGACCGAGGCGATCGCCAGGTCGCCGTACTGGAACTCGTGCTTGACCGGATTGAGCTTCTGCATCAGCGCGCGGGCGCCGTCGTTCTGGAAGAACGGGTCGCTGGCCGGGGCCTTGCCGAGGTCGAGGCCGAGCGCGGCGGCGAAGGCGAGGATCCGCTCGGTGAAGCCGGCCAGCACCTGCTGGGTGTGCTCGTACGAGCCGAGCGCGACGATCTCCCGCATCTGGAAGCTGGCCAGCCGCCGCAGCCCGCCGTAGTGGTCCTCGTTGCGGAAGCAGCGGTTGACGAGGGTCACCAGGGTGTCGTCGGCGACCTGCCCGCCCTCGTGGTAGAGGTACGCGCCGTAGCAGGTGGCGTGCGGCAGGCCGTACCGGGCCTCGCTCAGCGCGTCCGGGGTGAAACGGCCGCCGGTGGGCTTGTGCTGATCGCGGGTCAGGTCCAGCGAGCCGGCGACCCAGGCGAGGTGGGGGAAGTTGGTGTAGACGTCGAACTTCTCCAGGTCGGTCACCGGGAAGAGCGGCGGAGGGCTGATCTCGTCCGCCCCGGCGGCGAGGCCCCAGCCGGTGAAGACCCGGTCGAGCTCCTTGATCAGCCGGGTGGCCTCCGGGCCGAGGATGGCGAGCGCGGGGGCGCCGTCGCTCCCGGTCAGGCGGTTCATCGGATGAGTCCCGTCCTCTCCAGGTACTTGGTGGTCTTGCGGAAGGTGCGCTGCTCGGCCTCGGCGCGGGCGGGGGACTCCAGCAGCAGCCGGCGCACCTCGTGCGGCTTCTCCAGTCCGGCGTCGCGGTAGACCTGGGGGTGGTACAGCGACTCGAAGCTGTGGGTGAGGTAGCGCCGCAGGTAGTTCGAGATGTCGGTGAGCTCCTGCTCGGACGCGGTCTGCTTGAGGTCCTGGTAGAGCAGGTCGACCAGCTCGCGGCCGAAGGCGATGTGCCGCGACTCGTCCTGGTGGTGGATCCGGTTGATCGCGCGGATCGTCTCGTGCAGCCGCTCGTCGGTGGCCATCGTCGAGTTGAAGTGATCCACCAGCTCCTCGAAGATCAGGATGCGGGTGAAGACGAGCAGGCTCTCGGTCTTGGCGGAGTGGCCGGCGGCCTCCGCGCCGCCGGCCGGCTGGCGGTAGATCTTCCCGCCGTAGCGGAGGCAGAACTCCGCGAAGAACCACATGTGCTCGTTCTCCTCACCGATGAAGTGGTGGAAGAACTCCGAGGGCTTCTCGAAACCGGCCGTGTGAATCCGGTTGACGACCTCGGTGAGCAGTTCCCGAATGCCGTGCACATTCAGGCTGTAGAAATTGATGCTTTCGTGCTTGGACAGGGCGTGGAGCTGCTCCTGGGAAAGTGTCTCGGTGAGTTCCGTACCGTGCGTGGTGGTGAGTTCGGGGCTCATCCACCACATGTTCTCGGGGAGCCGGTCCGGCCATTCGAAGAGCCGGTAGGGGTTGTAGTAGTCGTCGATCGACTTGGCGGTGAGGCGGTCCATGATTTCCTGGAACCGACTGTTGCGGTCGATCACATCGCTGACCATGGGGCGATGTCTCCGTTCGCCTCGGGGCTCTTTGCTGATTCCAGCGTATGGATTCCCGCACGGGCTCCTCAACGCCCGAAACCGGCTGCCGAATTCGGTCAGTGGGGGGTCGGTTCGTGGTGGGACCGGTGGTTCAGGGCTGCTGGTGCCGGTCGGTGGGTGCGTCCTGTCGGTCGGCGGGCGAGTTCTGCCGGTCGGCGGGTGCGTCCTGCCGGTCGGCCGGCGCGTTCTGCCGGGCGGCCGCGAGTTCCGCGCGCAGGGCGGCGTTCTCCTGCTCCAGCAGCGCGAGGCGGTCGCGGACCGGGGCCAGGGCGTCGGACAGCTCGCGCTGGCTGAAGCGGGGGGTGATGTGGTTGGGGCAGTTCCAGGCGAAGCCCTCGACCCGGATGGTGACGAGGTGTTCGACCTTGCCGTCGGTGCGCGTCGAGCCCAGGCGCTCGGCGAGGGCCTCGTCCGCGCCGGCCGGTACGGCGGTGGCGTGGCCGAACAGCTTGAGGCGGGCCTGGCGGGCGTGGTCGATGAAGAAGAGCGCGACCCGGTCGTCACCACCGCGCAGGTTGCCGGTGGTGATGTACTGCCGGTTGCCCCGGACGTCCAGGTAGCCGAGGGTGTTCGGGTCCAGGACGTGGACGAACCCCGGTGGGCCGCCCTTGAACTGCATGTACGGCCAGCCGGTCTCGTTCACACTGGCGAACAGGAAGCCGTCGAGGCCGCGGATGAAGTCGATCTCGGAGTCGGTGAGCGGGTCGGCCTCCTCGCCCGGTGCCCGCAGTCGGCGGTCGGCCGCCGCGGCGCTGCCCATCTCCTGCTGGACCCGGCGCACCGCCGGGGTGTACGCGAGTTGGTCGTAGCGGCTCATGCGGCGCTCCTCAGGTCCAGGTCGACCAGTCCGGTCCGGGCGGCCAGCACGCCGGCCTGGAAGCGGCTGCTGGCGGACAGCTCCTGCATGATCGTGGCCACGTGGCGGCGGAAGGTCCGGTCGGACATGCCCACCCGGCGCGCGATGACCTCGTCCTTGGCGCCGGAGGCCAGCAGGTTGAGCAGGGTCGCCTTCAGGTCCTCCAGCGTCCCGGCGTAGCCGGCCGCGCCGGAGTCGAAGTCGAACGCGGACTCCCAGACCCGGCTGTGCAGTTCGGCCAGGAAGGCGGCGACCGCGCCCTCGTAGACGACGGCGATCGCGTCGCCCTCGCCAGCCGGGATGAAGGCCGTCTTGCGGTCGAACACCAGGAAGCGGTCGCGCACCTCCTTGGTGGTGCGCACCTGCCCGCCCGCCGGCAGGAGTTCGCCGATGTGCGCGCGGGTGTCGGAGTCGCCGCGGGCGGTGTGGGGGTAGAGGATCCGGCCCTGCGCGCCGCGCCGCAGCGCCTCCAGGACCAGCGGGCGGGCCAGCCGCAGCTCGTGGGTCTCCCGGGCCACGCAGGGCTGCATGACGAGGACCTCGGTGGTGCAACCCTGGGCGGCCTCCAGCAGCCGCAGTTCGATCTCCTCCCGGTCGTCGGTAATCACCACCGGTTCGGGCCGGGTCCTGGCCTGCTTCTCGAACGCCGCCACGAAGGAGTTCAACTTCCCCTTGAAACCGGCGAGTCGGCGGCGGTTGTCGAGGATCTCCCGCTCCAGGGGCACGAGCAGCTCCATCTGGGCGGCCTCCGGGCTGACCGCGACCAGCCGGCCCGTGTCGCTCTCGACCGGTTTGACCAGGCGCAGTTCGCGCAGCACGCCGACCGCCTGCTCGGCTCGCTGCTGCGGGATGCCCAGCTCCTCGGCGATCCCGGACGGGCTGAAGTCGGCTAGCCCGATGGTGTGTTCGTAGAACGTGATCACGAACTCGTCGACCTCGACGGCAAGTTGGGTGGGGTCCTGGCGTAGAGTCTGTGCCGCGAATTCCATCGTCACCTCATAAGTCGGCACGGGGAAACGGTCTTGCGGGGTTTTGACCACCGTACGGAGCCGGGCTGGGCGGTCTCCTACAGTCGGACCAGAGGAGCGGAGTCTCCCGGGGCGGCCGGTGCCGCCCGGACGCACCGGTGTTCACCTGCGGTTCCGCCGGTCGCCGCCGATCGTACGGCGAGAACCGGCAGAACTCGGTCAACTGCCGGAGCAGTTGTCCTGCCGCTCGGGCAAGTCCGGCGTTCAGCGGATCCGGACTCCGCCCATCGCCCGGGAGAGCCGCAGCACCTCGCGCCAGTGCTCGAACGCCTCGTGCCGCGCGCCGAGGGCCGACCGCGCGGTGCCGAGCACCAGGTGGCTGCGCGCCTCGCCCGGCCGGTGCCCGGTCTCGCGGTGCAGGGCGAGCGCGGCGCGCCCGATCTCCAGCGCGGTCCGCGACTCGCCGAGCCGGACCCGTACGTACGCCAGCGCGTTGAGCGCACAGCCTTCGAGCATCCGGAACTCCGCCTCGCGGGCGAGCGCGACGGCGCGCTCCGCGGTGTCCGGGGCGGTCTGCGGCTCCTGGCACACCTGGACCGTCGCGAGCCCGACGAGCGCGGCGACCTGCGGGAAGCGGTCGTTCACGACCTCGGCGAGGTGGAGCGCCTCCCGGTAGCTGTCGGCCGCGTCGGTCAGCTCGCGGGCGTGCTCCTGCGCGGCGCCCAGGGCGAGGAAGGCATCGGCCTCCAGTGCGCGGTCGCACAGCGCCTGCGCGGCGGCGAGCGCCGTGTGGGCCAGCAGCCGCCCGGTGGAGTGGTCGCCCAGGTCGGTGTACGCGCGTGAGAGACAGCTCAGTGCCACCGTCTCGCTGAGCTTGTTGCCGTTCCTCAGGTGGATCGGCAGGGTCTCGCCGAGCACCCGGATCGCGTCCCTGGGGCGGCCCAGCGCACGGAAGGCGATCCCCAGGTTGGTGTGCGAGATCGCCTCCCCGTCGGCCGAGTTGAGGTCGCGGAAGAGCTGGGCCACGTGCGAGAAGTGCTCGACGGACTCGTGCAGCCGTCCGAGCTTCCAGCAGATCAGCCCCAGGTTGGTGATGTCGTCGGCGGTCCCCGCGCCGTTGCCGCGCCGGGTGAGCTCACGGGCCTGGGAGAGGTGCTCGTAGGCCTGCCGCAGGGCGCCGCTCTCCTGGTGCGCGGTGCCGATCCGGCGCAGCGCCAGCGCCTGCCCGTCGAGCCAGTCGGCCTGCCGCGCGAGGTCCAGCGCACTGCCGAACAGCTCCAGGGCCTGCGCGTTGTTCGCCAGCACCCGGTGGCATTCGGCGCGCCGCAACTGGGCGGCGGCCTGGGCCCGCAGCTCGCCGTCGGCGACGGCGGCGAACAGGCTGGCGGTCGCCACCTTGAGGCAGTCGCCGGTGTACATCCCCACCGAGAGGTAGCCGTGCAGGCTCTCCGCCAGCCGCCAGGCGATGGCGGTGAACCCGGCGCCGGACGCCTGGAGGACGGCGCAAGCCAGGTTCTCCCGCTCGCTGTCCAGCCACTCCGAGGCCTGGCCGTGGTCGGAGAAGACCAGCGCGGCCGAGGGCGCCGTTCCGGCGGCCGGGTCCGCGGCCGGCTCCGTCGGGTAGAGCAGCCGGGCCGCCGCGTCGGTGTGGTAGAGGTACCAGTCGAAGAGCCGCTGCCGGGCGGCGTGCGCCTCCTCCCGGCTGACCAGCTCGCGGGCGTAGGAGCGCAGCAGGTCGTGCAGCCCGAACCGGCCGGCCGCGCCCTCCTGCACCAGGTGGGCGTCCGCCAGGCTCACCAGCAGCGCGGCCGCCTCGGCCGAGGTCGAGTCCGCCAGCGCCGCGGCGCCGTCCACGGTGAGGTCCGGGCCGGGCATCAGGCTCAGCAGCCGGAACATCCGCTGGACCGGGGCCGGGAGCGCGCGGTAGGAGAGGTCGAAGGCGGCCCGCACCGTCGAGCGGCGGTCCCCTTCGATGTGCAGCCTGCTGAGCATGTCGTCACCGGCCAACTCGCCGCAGTAGTCGGCGATGCCGGTGTTGCGGGCCAGCAGGTTGGCGCCGGCGATCCGGATGGCCAGCGGCAGCCCGCCGCACACCCGTACGAGCCGGCGCGCGGCCTCCTCCTCGGCCGCGACCCGGCTCTCGCCGATGGTGCTGCCCAGCAGTTGGCGGGCATCGTCCGGATCGAGCACGTCCAGGCCGAGCTGGCGGGCGCCGTCGCTCGCGACCAGCCCGGCGAGCTGGCTGCGGCTGGTGATCACCACCGCGCAGCCCTGGGCACCGGGGATGAGCGGCCTGACCTGCTCGGCGTCGCGGGCGTTGTCCAGAACGATCAGCATCTGCTTGTCGGCGAGCAGCGTGCGGTAGAGGGCGGCGGCCTCGTCCTCGTCCGAGGGGAGCTGGTCGGGCGGGGTGCCCAGCGCCCGGAGGAACTGCGCCAGCACGTCGCCGGGGCGCAGCGTCGGGAGCGGGGAGTGGCCGCGTAAGTCGACGAACAGCTGCCCGTCCTCGAAGTGTTCGCGCCGCGCGTGCGCCCAGTGCGTGGCGAGGGCGGTCTTGCCGACCCCGGGCGGGCCGACCACCGCCATGATGTGCGAGCGCCGTACCGGGTCGGGCGAGACCAGGGCGTCCAGCTCCCGCATCTGCTGCCGCCGCCCGACGTGGCAGCCGGTGCGGGCGGGCAGTTGGGCCGGGACCGGTCCGGTGAGCGGGCCGGTGAGCGTCGTGCGGTCGGCCGGCGGGGGGTGGGCGGGGCGCTGTGCGAGCGGCAGTTGCTGGCGCAGCACCCGCAGGTGGGCGTCGCGGACCTCCGCGCTGGGCGCGATGCCCAACTCCTCGTCGAGCCGGTCGCGTAGGCGGCCGAACACGTTGAGCGCGGCGGCCTGCTCCCCGCAGCTGGCGAGGGCGAGGATCAGCCGGGCGTGCAGGCCCTCGTGCAGCGGCTCGGTGTTCACCATGTCCCACAGCACCGGGACGGACTCCTCGGGCCGGCGCAGCAGCATCGCCGTGTCGGCGTGCAGCAGCACCGCCTTGACCCGCCGTTCGTTGGCCGCGACCGCGGCCGGATGCAGCCGCAGCACCGGGTCCGCGTCCGCGAGCACCGGGCCCCGCCACCACTGGAGGGCCCGGGTCAGCGACTCGTACGCGGCCCACGGGTCCGGCGCGCGGTGCACGCGCTGGGCGTGGGCCAGCAGCTTGTCGAAGAGGCCGAGGTCGATCTGGTTCCGGGCCGCCTCCAGCCGGTAGCCGGTGGGCGTGCGGACGACGGTCAGCGGCGGGGCGGTCCGCGGGCCGCCCGCCTCCAGCAGTTGGCGGACCTGGCTGACGTAGGTGTGGATCAGGCTCTGGTGGGAGCTGGGCGGCCCGGACGGCCAGAGGATGTCGGTGATCTCCTGCTGGGTGGCGGCCTCGGGGTGCTTGAGCGCCAGCAGTGCGAGCAGGCGGCGCAGCATCGGGCTGGTGACCGGGACGGGGGTCTGGCCGCGCCGGAGGGAGAGCGGGCCGAGGATCAGCAGGCGCGGCCGTCCGGCGCCGCGCGGTGGCCCGGTGCGGGCGGCGGCCAGCAGGTCCGCGAGTTCGCCGCCGGTCAACCCCAGTGCGTCGGCGAGGCGTTGGAGGGTGCGGGACTGCGGCCGCTGGACCCGGCCGCGCTCGATGTCGCGCAGCGCCCTGGTGCTGATCCCGGCCCGTAGCGCGGCGACCTCCTGGCTCAGTCCGGCCCTTCTGCGGAACGACTGGAGCCGTGGGCCGAAGGGGCCCGCCTCGTCTGCCGGACCTCCCGGGGGAAGATCGGCGGCCGACATCCTCTCTGACATGCGTCCCCCTCATGTCCGATGGCCGCGACCTGTCCCTGACCGGTGGCGGCATTGCGGGCCGTGCGCGGCCGTCTCCGCGGAGGCTCCGGCCGACGATCAGTTTGGACTAGACCAATGGGTCAAGCA
>NZ_JAFLNG010000035.1 GCF_017427025.1 Streptomyces sp. FH025 | reverse complement strand
CTTCCAGTTGCCAGATGATTGGGGGTCCACACTCCGATGTCAAGACATATCGATTCTCTTCACGCCGACGGTGAGTCGCTGTACAGTCCGCACTGGAAGCACTTCCAGTCGATCGCGACGGCGGCGCGCCACTCTGTGCACTGGCATCAAGACCGAGGTGGACCACGATGACGGACGAACCGACGCGCCGAAGGCCGACGCTGGACGAGGTCGCCGAACGCGCCGGCGTGTCCCGCACCGCGGCGTCACGGGTGTTGAACAACGCCCCGAACGTCAGCCGCGGCAAGCGCGATGCCGTCCTGCGCGCCATCAAGGAGCTCGGGTACGTCCCCAACCCGACGGCCCGCGCCCTGGCGACGCAGCAGGCCGGGGCGGTGGCCCTGATCATCTCCGGGGAGGACCCGGCGGTGCTGGCCGACCCGTTCTACGGGCAGGTCATCGCGGGCGCCTCGACCGCGCTGGAGGAGACCGACCTGCACCTGGTGCTCTGTCTGGCCACCTCCGCCCGCGGACTGACCCGCGTGGAGCGGCTCCTGCAGACCCGGGCGGTCGACGGCGTGATGCTGATGTCCCTGCGCGGCGACGATCCGCTGTCCCTGCTGGCCCTGGAGGCCGGCGTCCCCGCCGTGTTCGGCGGAAAGCCGCTGCACGGGCAGGTCCCGTGCTACGTGGACGTGGACAACGTGCGCGGCGCCCGGGAGGCCACGGAGCACCTGATCTCCCTCGGCCGCACCCGGATCGCGACCATCACCGGCCTGCTGGACACGGATGTCGGTCTGGCCCGCAGGCGGGGCTACCACGAGGCGCTGACCCTGGCGGGTCTCCCCTTCCGCGCGGAGGAGGCCGGCGACTTCACGGAGCGCAGCGGCATGGCCGCGATGGAGTCCCTGCTCGCCCACCATCCGGACCTGGACGCGGTGTTCGCCGCCAACGACAACATGGCGGCCGGTGCCCTTCGGGTGCTCCACCGCGCAGGCCGGGCCGTTCCGGCGGAGACCGCCGTGGTCGGCTTCGACGGCCTGCCGATCTCCGAGTTCACCGAACCGCCGCTCACCACCGTCCACCAGCCGATACGGGACATCGGCCGGGAGATGACCCGCATGCTGCTCTCGCTGATCGCGGGCGAGAAGCCGAGCCCGCTGATCCTGCCCACCACGCTGATCCGGCGCGAATCCGCCTGATCCTCTCCCGGGCCGCGTTCGCCGCCCAGGACAGCGGCATCTGCGACGCGGGCCGGGCCACGGCGACGGTCGCGGCGGCCGGCTTCCGGACCTGGTCCGCCAGGTGCTCGAGCCGGCCGCCCGAACCCGGCGGGACGGTGCGTCCGCGCGTCGGCTGTGGCCTTGGTGCTCAGCTGAAGTAGGAGCCCGCTTCGAGGTCGGCGATCAGTCCGGGGCCGGTCGGCTGCCAGCCGAGCAGGTCGCGGGTGATCAGTGCCGAGGCGGGTCCGTCGATGGCCCAGAAGCGGCCGAGCCAGCCGACGTACTCGCCGGCCTGCTCGGGGGTGACCGAGTGCGCGGGGATGCCGAGCCCTGCGGCGAAGACCTCCGCGACCTCGCGGATCGAAACGCCTTCCTCGCCGACCGCGTGCAGCACCGACCCGGCGGGCGCGGACTCCAGCGCGAGCCGGAACAGGCGGGCGGCATCGTCGCGGTGCACTGCCGGCCAGCGGTTGGCGCCGTCGCCGACGTAGGCCGCGGCGCCCTTCTGGCGGGCGAAGCCGACCGCGCTCGCGATGAAGCCGTTGTCCCCGGCGCCGTGGGTGGCCGGGGGCAGGCGTACGACCGAGGAGCGCACGCCGCGCTCGGCGAGGGCGAGGGTGAAGTGGGCGTTGTCCAGCCGTCCTTGCGCGCCGGCGACCGGGGCATCGCGGCTGCCGTCCACGGCGGCCGATCCCTCGCGCTCGGTGGCGAGGGCCCCCGGTGCCAGCCCGAGCACGCCGAGGATGCCCGAGGCGATGACCAGCGGCTTGCCGGTGCCGATCAGGGGCCCGGCCAGCGCCTCGATCGCCGCCCGGTCGGCTTCGGCAGCCCCGAGGTAGTCTCCGGCGAAGGCGATCTCGTGCTTGAACGCGAGATGGACGACTCCCTCGGACGCCGCGGCGGCCTCGCGCAGGGTGTCGAGGTCGTCGAGCGAGCCCGCGCGGACCTCGGCGCCGGCAGCCCGCAGGCGCGCGGCGGCCGCCTCGGAGCGGGCGAGCCCCGTGACCTGGTGCCCGGCTGCGATCAGCTCGGGCACCAGTCCGCGGCCGATCCAGCCCGAAGCCCCGGTGACGAAAACGCGCATGCCAAACCTCCAGGAGGTGCAACGCCGCCGCGGCGGCTCCGCGGCGGATCGTCCTTGCTGCCGGAGCCCATTCTTTGTACAGTCGTACTATAAATGTCAAGCCCGTACGATCCCGCGGAGGCAGCACGGTGGCAGGAAGGCCCATCGATCACGAACGGCGCACCCAACTGCTCGACGCCGTGGTCGACTACACCCTCGAGAACGGCTTCGCCGACCTGTCATGGCGCCCGCTCGCCACCGCGCTGGGGGTGGCGAGCACAACGCTGGTGCACCGCTTCGGCACCAAGGAACAGATGCTCCAAGCCATCCTCGGCCGCCTGCGCGAGCGCATACTCAAGGCCACCGAGGAGACGATCGGCGAGCGGTCCGGCCTGGCGGACTCGGCGCGCGCGGTCTGGACGTGCACCAGCGATCCGCGACGAGAGGCGGAGTTCCGACTGTTCTTCGCGGTCTACGGACAAGCCCTCCAGGCGCCGGAGCCGTTCTCCGACTTCCTCGAACACGTCGTCACCGACTGGATGAACGCCCTTCGCGACGCGCAAGGCCCGGATACCGATCCGGACACCGCGACACGGCACGCCACCCTCGTGATCGCCACCATCCGTGGACTGCTGCTCGACCTGCTCGCCACCGGTGACCGAGACAGGGTTCAGGACGCCGCCGAGGCCTTCCTCACCACCCTCGAACATCGGACCGCACCCACCGCGGAGACGTGATCGATGAGCGCTGGAGGACGCCTCCGATCTGGCGGCTGGGGTAGGCCCTCGGTGGAGCGGTCCGGGCGACCGGTCGCCGCGGCGCCGGGTCACTCCACCGAGAACCGGTAGACCGTGGTCGACTCGTACCGCTCCCCCGGGCGCAGGACGGTGGAGGGGTACTCGGGGAAGTGCGGGGAGTCCGGGAAGTGCTGGGTCTCCAGCGCGATGCCCGCGTACCTCCCGTACGGTCGGCCGCCCGGGCCGGTGAGGGTGCCGTCGAAGTGGTTGCCGGTGTAGACCTGCACCCCCGGTTCGGTGGTCAGGCAGTCCAGCCGCCGTCCGCTGCCCGGGTGGTGCAGGGTGGCGGCCGGGCGCAGGCCGGCGCCGGGGCGGAGCACCCAGGTGTGGTCGAACCCGTCCCCGGCCAGCCGGACCTGCGGGTGCGGGGCGGAGAGCCGGCCGCCCAGACCCGCCGCGGTGGTGAGGTCGAACGGGGTCTCCTTGACCGGTTCGGGCGCGCCGAGCGGGATCAGGTCGTGGTCCACCGGGAGGTACTCGTCCGCCTCAACCTGGAGCAGGTGGTCCAGCACCGGTCCGCTGCCCTCGCCGCCGAGGTTGACGTAGGCGTGGTTGGTCAGGTTGACCACGGTGGGCGCGTCGGTCTCGGCCCGGTAGGAGATCGTCAGCTCGCCGGCGCGGTCGAGCAGGTAGCTGACCGTCACGTCCAGCGCCCCGGGGAAGCCCTGGTCGCCGTCGGGGCTGTGCAGCTCCAGCCGGACCCCGACCCGGTCGCCCTCCTCCAGCGGGGTGCCGGCCCACAAGCGGGTGGCGAAGCCGTCCGGGCCTCCGTGCAGGGTGTGGCCGCTCTCCTGGGTCGCCAGCCGGTGCACGGTGCCGTCCAGCGGGAGTTCACCGCCCGCGATGCGGTTGCCGTACCGGCCCACGGTGGAGCCGAGGTAGGCCGCCTCGCCGATCAGCTCGGCCGGAGATCCGCCGCCCAGCACCACGTTGGCCCGGTGGCCGTCCCGGTCCGGGGCGTGCAGCGACTGGAGCCTGGCGCCGAGGCTGAGCACCTCGGCGGTGACGCCGTCGGAGGCCCCGAAGACCCAGCGGTCGATGGCGCGGCCGTCCGGCAGCTCGCCCGCCGGGTGGGTCCGGATGGTCAGGTCAGCGGTCATGGCGGTGCTCTCTTCCTGGAAGTGCCGGAGGGGCGGCACCCGTGGCGGATGCCGCCCCGAGGGTACGACGGGCTCAGAAGCCTTGTGCCAGGCGGTGGTACGCCTGGTTCCAGCGCAGCTCTCGGGTGAACTGACGGATCGTCGTGCCGCCGTCGATCAGCACCAGCTCGGTGCCGAGCATCTGCGCGAGGTCCTCCAGGTGCTCGGCGCCGAGCGCGCCGGTGAGCACCGTGTGGTGCGGTGCGCCGGCGGCGAGCCAGGCCTCGACGGAGGTCCGGAAGTCCGGCCGCGGCTGCCAGACCGCGCGGGCCACCGGGAGCCTGGGCAGCGGCTCGGCCGGGTCGACCACGTCGACCTCGTTGGCGACCAGCCGGAAGCGGTCGCCCAGGTCCGCCAGCCCGACCGCCACGGCCGGGCCGGGCGCGGCGTCGAAGACCAGCCGGACCGGGTCCTCCCGGCCGCCGATGCCCAGCGGGTGCACCTCGCAGGACGGGGTGGCGGCGGCGATGCTCGGGCAGACCTCCAGCATGTGCGCGCCGAGGATCAGTTCCCGTCCGGGCTCCAGGTGGTAGGTGTAGTCCTCCATGAAGGAGGTGCCGCCGGGCAGGCCGGCGGCGGCCGCCTTGAGGGTGCGCAGCAGCACCGAGGTCTTCCAGTCGCCCTCGCCGCCGAAGCCGTAGCCGTCGGCCATCAGCCGCTGCACGGCCAGGCCGGGCAGCTGGCGCAGCCCGCCGAGGTCCTCGAAGTTGGTGGTGAAGGCGCGGAAGCCGCCCGCCGTCAGGAAGGCGCGCAGGCCCGCCTCGATCCGGGCGGCGTAGCGCAGCGAGTCGTGCCGCTCGCCGCCGGGGCGCAGGGCGGGGGCGAGCCGGTAGCCGTCCTCGTACTCCTTGACCAGTTCGGTGACCTCGGCGTCGGATGCGGCGTCGACCGCCTCGACCAGGTCGTTGACGCCGTAGGTGTTGACCGAGACGCCGAACCGGAGCTGGGCCTCGACCTTGTCCCCCTCGGTGACGGCGACGTCGCGCATGTTGTCGCCGAACCGGGCCAGCTTGAGGGTGGCCAGCTCGGCGCGTCCGACGGCGGCGCGGGCCCAGGACGCGATCCGGCCGGTGGTGACGGGGTCGCTGACGTGTCCGGCGACGGTCTTGCGGGCGACTCCCAGGCGGGACTGGACGTAGCCGAACTCGCGGTCGCCGTGGGCGGCCTGGTTCAGGTTCATGAAGTCCATGTCGATGGTGGCCCAGGGCAGTTCGACGTTGGCCTGGGTGTGCAGGTGGAGCAGCGGTTTGCGCAGGGCGTCCAGTCCGGCGATCCACATCTTGGCCGGGGAGAAGGTGTGCATCCAGGCGATCAGGCCGATGCAGTCGTCCGCCGCGTTGGCGTCGAGGCAGATCCGGCGGATGGCGTCGGCGTCGGTGAGCACCGGCTTCCAGACCACCGTGACGGGCAGCTCCGCAGAGCCGTCCACGGTCTCGGCGATCCGCCGGGACTGCTCGGCGACCTGGCGCAGCGTCTCCTCCCCGTAGAGGCCCTGGCTTCCGGTCAGGAACCAGACCTCGCGGCCTTCGATCGACGTCATGATGGGTGTCTCCTTGCTGGTCAGCGGGCGGGCTGCTGGCCGTACACGTTCTGGTAGCGGAAGTTGAGGCTGTCGATGTCGGCCTGGGCGATCGGCAGCGGTTCGCCGAGCTGGCGGGACACGTGCACGGTGCGGGCGACGTCCTCGCACATCACGGCGGCCTTGACGGCGGCCCTGGCGTCCTTGCCGATGGTGAAGACGCCGTGGCTCTTCATCAGGACGGCGGGCGAGCGGTGGCCGCGCAGGGTCTCCACGATGCCGCGGCCGATCGAGTCGTCGCCGATCAGCGCGAACGGGCCGACCGGGATCTCCGCGCCGAACTCGTCGGCCATGGCGGTCAGCACGCAGGGCACGGCCTCGCCGCGGGCGGCCCAGGCACAGGCGTAGGTGGAGTGGGTGTGCACCACTCCCCCGACCTCGGGCATGTGCCGGTAGACGTAGGCGTGCGCGGCGGTGTCGGAGGAGGGGGCGTAGTCGCCCTCGACCACGGTGCCGTCCAGGTCGCACAGGATCATGGACTCGGGCGACAACTCGTCGTAGGAGACGCCGCTCGGCTTGATCACCATCAGGTCCTCGCCCGGCACCCGAGCGGAGACGTTGCCGGCCGTCCAGACCACCAGGTTGTAGCGGACCAGTTCCTGGTGCAGGTCGCTGACCTGCTGCCGGAGCAGGTCGATCGGGTCGCTCAGGTCGCTCATGATTCCTCGCTGTTCTGCGTCGGGGCGGTGCTGCCCCAGGCGGAGTTGCGCAGTCGGCGCAGGCGGTGCAGCTGCCTGTCGGCGGGGGTGCCGAAGTGCTCGTGCAGTTCGCGGTACTCGGCGAACAGGGCGTCGTAGGCGTCGGCCCGGGCCGGGTCGGGCCGGTAGGCGGCACGTTCGACCCGGCCCATCGCGGCGGCTGCCGCGCGCACGTCGGGGTGGGCGCCGGCCGCGACGGCGGCATGGATGGCGGACCCGAGGGCGGGGCCCTGGGCGGAGACCGCGAGCGAGACCGGGCGGCGCAGTACGTCGGCGTAGATCTGCATCAGCAGCGGGTTCTTCTTCAGGCCGCCGGTGACGATGAACTCGGTGACCGGGACGCCGCCGTCCTCCAGTGCCTCGACGATGACGCGGGTGCCGAAGGCGGTGGCCTCCAGGAGCGCCCGGTAGACCTCCTCGGGGCGGGTGGCCAGGGTGAGCCCGACGAGCACGCCGGAGAGGTGGTGGTCGACCAGCGTGGAGCGGTTGCCGTTGAACCAGTCCAGCGCGACCAGGCCGTGCCCGCCGACGGGCTGGGCGGCGGCCTTGCGGGTGAGCAGCTGGTGGGCGTCCTCGCCCCTGGCCTCGGCCTCGGCCAGGTAGTCGGCGGGCAGGCCCTGGCGCAGCCACCAGGCGAAGATGTCGCCGACGGCGCTCTGCCCGGCTTCGTAGCCGTACGCGCCCTCGACGATGCCGCCCTCGACCACGCCGCAGATCCCGGGGACGTCGGCCAGGGCCGCGCCGTTGACGACGTGGCAGGTGGAGGTGCCCATGATGGCGAGCAGGCGGCCGTTCTCGACCGCCTGGGCGGCGGGGGCGGCGACGTGGGCGTCGACGTTGCCGGCGGCGACCGCGATGCCCTCGGGCAGTCCGGTCCAGGCGGCGGCCTCGGCGGTCAGCGACCCGACCCGGGAGCCGAGGGCGGAGAGCGGGTGGGCCAGCCGGGTGCGGGCGAAGTCGGCGAAGTCCGGGTTGAGGGCGGCCAGGTACTCCTCGGACGGGTAGTCGCCCTCCTGGAAGATGCCCTTGTAGCCGGCCGTGCAGGTGTTGCGGCTCTCGGCACCGGTGAGCTGCCAGACGATCCAGTCGGCGGCCTCGATCCAGCGTTCGGTGGCGGCGTAGACGTCCGGGTCCTCCTCCAGGAGTTGCAGCGCCTTGGCGAACTGCCACTCGGCGGAGATCTTGCCGCCGTAGCGTCCGATCCACTTCTCGCCGCGCTGGTGGGCGAGGTGGTTGATCCGGTCCGCGTGGCTCTGGGCGGCGTGGTGCTTCCAGAGCTTCGGCCAGGCGTGCGGGCGCTCGCCCAGGGCGGTCTCGGCGAGCGGGGTGCCGTCGGCGGTGACCGGCAGGACGGTGCAGGCGGTGAAGTCGGTGGCGATGCCGATCACGGAGGCCGGGTCGATGCCGGCGGCGGCGAGCGCCGCGGGGACGGCCGTGCGCAGCACCTGGCGCCAGTCCTCGGGGTGCTGGAGCGCCCAGTCGGGCGGCAGCTTCTGGCGGGTGCCGGGGAGTTCGGTCTCGATGACGCCGTGCGGGTACTCGTGGACGGCGGTGCCGAGCTCCTCGCCGTCGCTGACCCTGACCACCACGGCGCGGCCGGACAGCGTGCCGAAGTCGACGCCGACGACGTGGCGCTCCGGGGAGTCGGAGGTTGGTGGCACGTTCACGTCCTTCGTAGCGGGTCGGGTTTCTGGTACTGGCCGCCGGGCTGGGTCCGCGACGGTGCGGGCCCGGCGGCCGGTCCGCCCGTCCGGGGTGGACGGGGCCGCGCGCGCCGGGCGGGCCGAAGCGGGTGGGCCGGCCCGGTGCGCGGGATCTGGCGGGTCCGTCGCGCTGATGGGCTAGAGGCGTCGACGGGCCGTCATGAGGCGCTGCAGCAGGATGAAGACGAAGAGCAGCGCGCCGATCACGATCCTGGTCCACCAGGAGCTGAGCGTGCCCTGGAAGCTGATCACGGTCTGGATCAGGCCGAGCACCAGGACGCCGAGCACGGCGCCGAGCAGGTAGCCGGAGCCGCCGGTGAGCAGGGTGCCGCCGATCACCACGGCGGCGATCGCGTCCAGCTCCAGCCCCACCGCGTGCAGTCCGTAGCCGGAGAGCATGTAGAAGGTCATCAGCACGCCGCCGAGTGCGGAGCAGAAGCCGCTCACCCCGTACACCGCGATCTTGGTGCGGCCGGCCGGCGCCGTTCTCCCCCATCAGCGCGTGCACCTCGCCGGGGAAGAGCCGGAAGTCGACCCCGTCGAGCGCGACCGCGCCCGGGAACTCCTTGCGGACCCCCCCCCGCACTTCCAGGACCGGCTGCGTCGGCATGCCGCCCCTCCTTTCGTGGTCGGTGGGCGGGCGACCCTCCGCCGAGGGCCGCCCGCCCACCGGGCTCCGTCGGTGCGTCAGTACTGGCGGCCGGGCAGTGCGGCGGCGGCCTGGTCCTGGGTGAAGACCCCCTCGTCCGTCTTGATCCGGCGCGGCACCTGCTCACCCGCCTTGACCTTCTTGAAGTCCGAACCGAGGAAGGTGGCGTAGAGCGACTCGTCCTTCGAGTCCACCGCACGGTCGGTCAGCACCACCGGGATCTTCGCGTCCTTGGCCTCCTTGAGCAGGGTGTCCCACCCGGACTCGACCACCTGCGAGAAGCCGACGACGAGCCTGCCCGAGCTGCCGCCGGCCGCACCGTTCGAGCCACCGCCGGAGCCGCAGGCGGAGAGGGCGACGGCCATGGCAGTGGCGACCAGGGCCACCGCAGCTCTCTTGGACATGTTCGGGTTCCTCTCGGAATGGCACGGCTGCGGGAACGGCCGTGGGTGGGGATGGCCCGGGGGCGATGCGCGACGCGGGTTTCGCCCAGGTGAATTGTTAACGCTCACAATTCGCTGCGACAAGAGCCCCGGAGCGCGTTACCCAATCTTGACCGGCGCGCTCCGGGGCCCTGGGCGCACGCTCGTCCACGGCGAGTGGGTCGCGCCGGCACACGCGGGCGGCGGCGGGTCGTCCATGGCCGCGGCCGACCGCCACGCGGATCCGGTCATGTCCTCGGTGTTGTCTTTTCGGCGGTGGCGTCTGAACAATACGTAACACTCAAAACAAACTCGGACGGAGAGCTCCCATGTCCCGGTTCCGCTCCCTCAAGTCCCGCTTACTCGGCCTGGTCGCCGCGGTCGGCCTCGCGGTCGGCCTGAGCGTTCAGGCCGCCCCCCAGGCCGCTGCCGCCTCGCTGACCCAGATCACGAACTTCGGCACCAATCCCACCGGTCTGCTCATGCACCTGTACGTGCCGAGCGGCGCCAAGGCCAACCCCCCGATCCTGCTGGCACTGCACGGGTGCCAGGGATCAGGGCCCTACCTCTACTCGAGCACCGACTTCGCGTCGCTGGCCGACCAGTACGGGTTCCTCGTCATCTACCCCTCGACGAACCCCGGTGGAAGCTGCTGGGACGTCTCCTCCGACCAGGCGCTGACCCGCAACGGCGGCAGCGACCCGGTCGGGCTCATGTCGATGATCACCTACACGGAGCAGCACTACGGCGGCAACGCCAATGCCGTGTATGTGACGGGGCAGTCGTCGGGCGCGATGATGACGAACGTGATGCTCGCCGACTACCCCGACGTGTTCAAGGCGGGCGCGGCGTTCATGGGAGTGCCCTACCGCTGCTTCTACACCGGCTCGGTCCGCGGTTGGAACTCGGCCTGCGCCCAGGGCCAGGTCTCCAAGACCCCGCAGCAGTGGGGCGGCCTGGTGCGCACCACGGGGTATCCCGGCTACACCGGTCCTCGTCCGCGCGTGCAGCTCTGGCACGGTACCGCCGACACCATCCTGAGCCACAACAACCTCGGCGAAGAGATCAAGCAGTGGACCGACGTCCTCGGCGTGAGCCAGACCCCGTCGGCCACGGACACCCCCGCGGCCAACTGGACCCGCACACGGTACGACGACAACGCCCGCACCACCCGGGTCGAGGCGTACAGCCTCGCCGGGGTCGGGCACGAACTGCCGGTACGGGGTTCCGCGATGGCCGCCGGGGCCATCCACTTCATGGGCCTGGACTCGGGCTCCTCCGGCGGCGGCACGGCCGGCGCCCTGCGTGCGGCGGATGCGGGGAAGTGCCTGACCGACGCGAGCACGACGCCGGGTACACAGCAGCAGATCTTCGCCTGCGACGGCGGTGCGAACCAGACCTGGACCCGTACGCCGTCGAACCAGCTGACCGTGACCGTGGGCGGCAGCACGCTCTGCCTGGACGCCGACGCGCGCGGCACCAGCCCCGGCACCAAGGCGATCGTCTGGTCCTGCAACGGCCAGGCCAACCAGCAGTGGCAGCTGAACTCCAACGGCACCATCACCGGCGTGCAGTCGGGGCTCTGCCTGGACGTGGCCGGTGCGGCCACCGCCGACGGCACGCCCGTCCAGCTGTGGACCTGCAGCGGCGGCAGGAACCAGCAGTGGACGCTGGGATGACGCGAGTCGCTGCCGGTCGGCACGCCCGCCTCGGCGGCCACCCGAGACAGCGGCGAAACTTTCGAGGGTAGTCCCAGGGGAATCGGCGAACTGCCGGTCAAGCCCTCAGGCCGCCATTGAGCATCATGCGCCTGACCTGCTCCTGTTCTGGCAGGGACGGACTCAAAGACGAGCGAATCTATCGACCCTCCTGTCGAAAGTGTTGACAGCCCGTCAAGCGCAGGCCAACCTGTCGCCGTCGACAAGTCCGAACAGCCTTGGATCCGGGCCGCGTTCGCCAACCGACGTCGGGGTCAGCGACGTTGATGACGAGTCGACTCCGTGCACCCCCTCGCGACGCCGTCCGGCCGACCAACCCTTCGCGGCGTCGGTGGCGCGGGGCCGCACTCACCCCCACCCATCGGCAGGACGGATCACTCCTGTGAACTCCCCCCACCTCAAGAGCCGTACTTCCAGCCGCTCCTGGCGGGTCATCAGCAAAACGCGCGTCCTCGCGCCGGCCTTCGCGGCCGTCCTGATCTTGCCCGGCACGGCCGAGGCCGCGACCGTCACCACGAACCAGACCGGCACCGACGGCGGGTACTTCTACTCGTTCTGGACCGAGGGCACCGGCGCGGTCTCGATGGGCCTGAACGGCGGCGGCAACTACGGCACCTCCTGGAACAACGCCGGCAACTTCGTCGCCGGCAAGGGCTGGAGCACCGGCTCGCGCAACCCGGTGACCTACTCGGGCACCTGGAGCACCAACGGCAACGCCTACCTGTCACTCTACGGCTGGACCACCAACCCGCTCGTCGAGTACTACGTCGTCGACAACTACGGCTCCTACAAGCCCACCGGCACGTACAAGGGCACCGTCACCACGGACGGCGACACCTACGACATCTACCAGACGACCCGCTACAACGCCCCGTCCATCGAAGGCATCAAGACCTTCAACCAGTACTGGAGCGTCCGCCGGAACAAGCGGACCGGCGGAACCATCACCGTCGGCAACCACTTCGACGCATGGGCCGGGAACGGCATGAACCTCGGCACCATGAACTACGAGATCCTGGCCACCGAGGGCTACCAGAGCAGCGGCAGCTCCAACATCACGCTGGGCTCCTCCACCGGCGGCGGCACCGGCGGTGGCAGCTGCACCGCGACGCTCTCCGCCGGCGACTCGTGGAGCGACCGCTACAACCTGAACGTCTCGGTCGCCGGCTCCAGCACCTGGAAGGTGACCGTGAAGGTCCCCGCCCCGGAGCAGGTCAGTGCGACCTGGAACGTCAACGCGTCCTACCCCGACGCCCAGACCCTCGTCGCCACCCCCAACGGCGCGGGCAACAACTGGGGCATGACCATCGCGAAGAACGGCAGCACCACCTGGCCGACGGTGTCCTGCAGCGCGAACTGACGCCCCGTACCGGCTCATGGCGGCACCCCGGGGCGCGGCCCCTCCAGCCGCCGCGCCCCACCCCCGTCGACACGGCCATTGACGGTGCTCGCTTCCAGGCGACAGCGCGCCTGAACTTGTTAGCGCTAACAAGGCTGGGTGACGACTCCCCCCATCCACAGAGGAGGTCCCATGCACGGACGAAATCCCCACCGCAGACGGCTGTCCGCGGTGCTCACCGCCGCGGTCGCGGCCGTGGCGGCACTGGCGGCGATGCTCGTCGCCGGCCCGGCCCAGGCGGCCACCAGCGGCGCCCTGCGCGGCGTGGGCTCCGCTCGGTGTCTCGATGTGCAGAACGCCGATCGGACCGACGGCGCGTCCCTCCAGATCTACGACTGCTCGAACGGGGCCAATCAGCTGTGGACGGCGACGTCCGGCAACCAGCTGACGGTGTACGGCGACAAGTGCCTGGACGTTCCGGGCCACGCCACCACGGCCGGCACCCGGGTGCAGATCTGGAGCTGTAGCGGCGGCGCCAACCAGCAGTGGCGGCTGAACGCCGACGGCACGGTCGTCGGCGTCGAGTCCGGGCTGTGCCTGGATGTCACGGGAGCCGGGACGGCCAACGGCACGGCGGTGCAGATCTGGCCGTGCAACGGCGCCGACAACCAGAAGTGGACCGGCCTGTCCGCCTCCACCCCGCCAGGCGGCACGTGCGCGCTTCCGTCGACGTACCGCTGGTCGTCGACGGGTGCGCTGGCGCAGCCGGCGAACGGGTGGGCGTCGGTGAAGGACTTCACCGACGTCGTGTACAACGGCAAGCACCTGGTCTACGCGTCGGACGTGAACGGCTCCTCGTACGGCTCGATGATGTTCAGCCCCTTCACCAACTGGTCGGACATGGCCTCGACCGGCCAGATCGGGATGGGCCAGGCCGCGGTGGCGCCCACGCTGTTCTACTTCGCGCCCAAGAACATCTGGATCCTGGCCTACCAGTGGGGTGCGTGGCCGTTCATCTACCGCACGTCGAGCGACCCCACCAACCCCAACGGCTGGTCCGCTCCCCAGCCGCTGTTCACCGGCAGCATCCCCAACTCCGGCACCGGCCCGATCGACCAGACCCTGATCGCCGACGGCCAGAACATGTACCTGTTCTTCGCCGGTGACAACGGCAGCATCTACCGCGCCAGCATGCCCATCGGGAACTTCCCGGGCAGCTTCGGCTCCTCCTACACCACCGTCATGAGCGACTCGACGGCCAACCTGTTCGAGGCGCCGCAGGTCTACAAGGTCCAGGGCCAGAACCAGTACCTCATGATCGTCGAAGCGATGGGCACCGGCGGACGCTACTTCCGCTCCTTCACCGCCACCAGCCTCAACGGCTCGTGGACCCCGCAGGCCACCACCGAGAGCAACCCCTTCGCCGGCAAGGCCAACAGCGGCGCCACCTGGACCAACGACATCAGCCACGGCGACCTCGTCCGCAACAACCCCGACCAGACCATGACCATCGACCCCTGCAACCTCCAGTTCCTCTACCAGGGCAAATCCCCCACCGCCACCGGCCCCTACGACCAACTGCCATGGCGGCCTGGTGTCCTGACGCTCCAGCACTGACCTGCCCGACCTGCGGTGATCTCGATCGGGTGCGGCTTGTCGGCCCGCGGACGACCGGCCCGCGGACGACCGGCCCACGGCACGGCGGCTCCACCTGCCTGACGGACTCCACCGCGTTGAGGGACCCCAGCCGTGCGCCGGCTGGGGTTCCTCCCCTCTGCGGGCCGGCCCGGCACACCACCGGCGGCAGGACGATCCGGCGTGCGCAGGCGCCCGGCCCGACGGAGGACGTCGTACGGGTCAGGGCGCCGTGGTCCGGCGGCCGCTCAACGGCCGAAGCTCAACGGCCACCGCTCAACCGCCGCAGCTCAACGGCGGCCGACGGGGCCCACGCTGCGCCGCAGCACCATCTCCGGGGAGATCTGCACATGGGCCCGGGAGCGCGTCGTGCCCTCCAGCCCCTCGACCAGCAACTCCAGCGCCCTGCGCCCGAGTTCGCCGAAATCCTGCCGCACCGTGGTCAGCGGCGGGCTGAAGTAGGCGGCCTCCGGGATGTCGTCGAAGCCGACCACGCTGATGTCGCCCGGGACCGACCGGCCGGCCTCGTGCAGCGCGCGCAGCAGACCGAGGGCCATGTGGTCGTTGGCGCAGAAGACGGCGGTGACGTCCCGCAGTTCGGCGATCCGCAGACCCGCCTGGTAGCCCGAGCGGGCGCTCCAGTCGCCGCGCTCCACGTGCGGCACGACGGCCCCGGCCGCCTCCAGCGTGCGGCGCCAGCCCTCCTCCCGGTCCCGGCTCTCCAGCCAGTTGGCCGGCCCCGCCACGTGGTGGACGGTGCGGTGTCCCAGGTCGAGCAGGTGCCGGGTGGCCGCCTCGGCGCCGGAGAGGTTGCCCACCGACACCATGGGCACCTGGATCTGGTCGCCCGAACCGACCGCGACGAGCGGCACCGAGGTGGAGAGCCGGGCCACCGCGCTGACGGCCGAGGTCTGCGGCGCGATCACGACGACGCCCTCCACACCTTGGTCGCGCAGCCGGTCGACCGCCTCCTGGACCGAACGGCCGTCCAGGGACCGCAGACTGGTCACGCTCACGAAGTATCCGGCGCTGCGCGCGGCCTGCTCGATGCCCTCCAGCATCGCCGCGGGCCCGTAGAGCGTCGAGTCGAAGCTGACCACGCCGAGCGTCTGCGACCGGCGGGTGACCAGGGCGCGCGCGGCGGAGTTGGGCCGGTAGTCGAGCTCCCGGATCGCGGCCAGCACCCGATCGCGGGTGTCCGGCCGCACGTGCGGGGCGCCGTTGAGCACTCGGGAGACCGTCTGGTGGGACACTCCGGCCAGTTTCGCCACGTCCGCCATCACGGGCTGGCGCTGTTCCGTCTCCGTACCGTCGGTTCCCACTCGCAGTTCCCTCCTCGGTTTGGACCACAGTACGCGACCGGTTCCGCGCCGGGTCGCGGCCCCTGGATTCCGGCGGCGGCCGAGCTCCCCGACTTCCCCGCTTGTCAGGTAGCGAACCGTGATCCAAGGCTCTTGACGGTTCAAGTGTGAGCGTTAACACTCGTCTCACGCCAGGGCCGGAGCCCTGCTCCTCCCACCCGGGAACCCGCTCCGGCAGGCCCCGCTCGACCGCTCCCAGTCGCCCAGCAGGGGTGCACTGTGCCCGGTCGCGGAACATCACTGGAGGAACTGTGCGGAAGATTTCGGCGGGCCTCGTCGCCGCGGGCCTGGTGCTCTCGCTGGCGGCGTGCGGGCAGAGCGCCAACGGGGTCGGCGACGGGGCCGCCAAGGGCGACGCCAAGGGCGGCCTGGTCGGCATCGCGATGCCGACCAAGTCGTCGGAACGCTGGATCAACGACGGCGACAACATGGTCAAGGAGTTCCAGGCCAAGGGCTACAAGACCGACCTGCAGTACGGCGACGACGTGGTGGAGAACCAGGTCTCCCAGGTGGAGAACATGATCACCAAGGGCGCCAAGCTCCTGGTGATCGCCGCCATCGACGGCTCGTCCCTCACCAACGTGCTGCAGAAGGCCGCCGACGCCCACATCCCGGTGATCTCCTACGACCGGCTGATCCGCGGCACGGCCAACGTCGACTACTACGCGACCTTCGACAACTACAAGGTCGGAGTCCTCCAGGGCAGCTACATCGTCGACAAGCTCGGCCTCAAGGACGGCAAGGGCCCGTTCAACATCGAGCTGTTCGCCGGCTCACCGGACGACAACAACGCCACCTTCTTCTTCAACGGCGCGATGAGCGTCCTCAAGCCGTACATCGACCAGAAGAAGCTGGTCGTGCAGAGCGGCCAGACCGACTTCAACCAGATCGCCACGCTGCGCTGGAACGGCGGTTACGCCCAGTCCCGGATGGACAACCTGCTGAGCAAGGCCTACACCTCCGCCCACGTCGACGCCGTGCTCTCGCCGGCCGACGGCATCTCGATCGGCATCCTGTCCTCGCTCAAGGGCGTCGGCTACGGCACCGCCAAGGCGCTGCCGATCGTCACGGGCCAGGACGGCGATCTGGCCTCGGTGAAGTCGATCATCGCGGGCGAGCAGACCCAGACCGTCTACAAGGACACCCGGCAACTCTCCAAGGTCGCCGTCCAGATGGGCGACGCGCTGCTGACCGGCGGCAAGCCCGAGGTCAACGACACCACCCAGTACGACAACGGCGTGAAGGTCGTTCCGGCCGAGCTGCTCCAGCCGGTCAGCGTCGACAAGGACAACTACCGGAAGGTCCTGGTCGACAGCGGCCAGTTCACCGCGGACCAGCTCAAGTAGCCCGCGGGGCCCGGTCGACGGGCCCCGCGCCGAACCGGCGGTGCGCAGCCCGGGCTCGTGGGAGCCCGGGGCCTCCCCCACCGCACCGCCCCGAACGATACGGACGCACACCATGGCTGGACCCGTTCTCGAAATGCGGTCGATCAGCAAGTCGTTCCCCGGCGTCAAGGCGCTTTCCGAGGTCAACCTGACCGTCGCCGCCGGCGAGGTGCACGCCATATGCGGCGAGAACGGCGCCGGCAAGTCCACCCTGATGAAGGTGCTCAGCGGGGTCCACCCGCACGGCAGTTACGAGGGCGACGTCCTCTTCGAGGGCGAGCCCTGCCGGTTCAAGGACATCCGGGCCAGCGAGCAGCGCGGCATCGTCATCATCCACCAGGAACTGGCGCTGGTGCCGTACCTGTCCATCGCCGAGAACGTCTTCCTCGGCAACGAGCACGCCTCCCGCGGCATCATCAGCTGGCACCGGACGCTCACCCATGCCGCCGAACTGCTCCGCCAGGTCGGCCTCGACGAAAGTCCGCACACCCGGATCGCCGACCTCGGCGTGGGCAAGCAGCAGCTGGTCGAGATCGCCAAGGCGCTGGCCAAGAAGGTCAGGCTGCTCATCCTGGACGAGCCGACCGCCGCGCTGAACGACGAGGACAGCCGCAAGCTGCTCGACCTGATCCTCGAACTCAAGGCGCAGGGCATCTCCTGCGTCATCATCTCGCACAAGCTGAACGAGATCGCCCGGGTCGCGGACGCCGTGACCATCCTGCGCGACGGGCAGACCATCGAGACCATCGCGATCGGCCCCGAGGGCATCTCCGAGGACCGGATCATCCGCGGCATGGTCGGACGCGACCTGGAGCACCGCTATCCCGAGCGCACCCCCGAGATCGGCGAGGTCGCCTTCGAGGTCGAGGACTGGAGCGTCCGGCACCCGATCGACCAGCAGCGCATGGTGGTGGACGGCGCCTCGCTGAATGTGCGGCGCGGCGAGATCGTCGGCATCGCCGGCCTGATGGGCGCCGGCCGCACGGAACTCGCGATGAGCGTCTTCGGCCGCTCGTACGGGCGGTGGGCCGCCGGCCGGGTCCGGCTGCACGGCCGTGAGGTCCGCACCCGGACGGTGCCCGAGGCGATCGGGCACGGCATCGCGTACGTCACCGAGGACCGCAAGCAGCTCGGCCTCAACCTCATCGACGACATCAGCCGGAACATCTCGCTCAGCGCGCTGCGCAAGGTCGCCCGCAACGGCCGGGTGGACCGGCACCAGGAGGCCGAGGTCGCCGAGGCCTTCCGACGCACCATGAACATCAAGGCCCCGACGGTGTTCACCCGGACCGGCACGCTCAGCGGCGGCAACCAGCAGAAGGTCGTCCTCAGCAAGTGGATCTTCGCCGAGCCGGAGGTGCTGATCCTCGACGAGCCCACCCGCGGCATCGACATCGGCGCGAAGGCGGAGATCTACACGGTCATCGCCGGGCTGGCCGCCGAGGGCAAGGCCGTGCTCGTCATCTCGTCCGAACTCCCCGAACTCCTGGGCTTGTGCGACCGGATCTACACCATGGCCGAAGGCCGGATCACCGGCGAGGTCGCCCGTGCCCACGCCACCCAGGAATCCCTCATGCGGCTCATGACCATGAGCGCCGCATCCAGCAACGAGCAGGTGTGAGGCATGGCCCAGACCGAGATCATCCCGGATTCGTCCCCGCAGGCAGCGCAGGACGGCCCCAGCCCCTCCCTCGGCGGCGTGCTGGCCCGCGCGCTGCGCGGCAACGTGCGCCAGTACGGCATGCTGGTCGCCCTCGCGCTGATCGTGCTGCTGTTCCAGATCTGGACGGACGGCATCCTGCTCCAACCGCTCAACATCACCAACCTGATCCAGCAGAACGGCTACATCCTGATCCTGGCGATCGGGATGATGATCGTCATCATCGCCGGGCACATCGACCTCTCGGTCGGCTCGCTGGCCGCCTTCGTCGGGGCCGCCGCCGCGGTGATGATGGTCAAGCACGACCTGCCGTGGCCCGTGGCGGTGCTGGCCGCGCTGGTGATCGGCGCCCTCGCCGGCGCCTGGCAGGGCTTCTGGATCGCCTACCTCGGCATCCCGTCCTTCATCGTCACCCTGGCGGGCATGCTGCTGTTCCGCGGGGGCACCCAGATCCTGCTCCAGGGCCAGTCGGTGGCGCCGTTCCCCAAGGGCTTCCAGAACATCAGCAGCGGCTTCCTCCCCGAGGTCGGACCGCACACCGACTACCACAACCTCACCCTGCTGCTGGGCCTCGCGGTGCTGGGCGTCGCGGTCCTCCAGGAGGTGCGCGGCCGGCGGCAGACCGTCTCGTACGGGCTGGAGCCGCTCCCGCTCGTGCTGTTCCTGACCAAGCTCGCCGTGATCACCGCGGCCGTGGTGGTCTTCACCCTGCTGCTGGCCAGCTACCACGGCGTGCCGATCGTGCTGCTGATCCTCGGCGCGCTGCTGGTCGGCTTCGGCTACCTGATGCGCAACTCGATCATCGGGCGGCACACCTACGCCATCGGCGGCAACGAGGCGGCGGCCAAGCTGTCCGGGGTGAAGAGCAAGCGGGTCGTCTTCCTCGCCTTCACCAACATGGGCGTCCTCGCGGCGCTGGCCGGGCTGGTCTTCGCCGCGCGGCTCAACGCCGGAACCCCGCAGGCCGGCGTCAACTTCGAACTGGAGGCCATCGCCGCCGCCTTCATCGGCGGCGCCTCGGCCAGCGGCGGCGTGGGCACCGTCCTCGGCGCCATCATCGGCGGCCTGGTGCTCGGCGTGCTGAACAACGGCATGTCGCTGATCGGCGTCGGCACCGACTACCAGCAGGTCATCAAGGGCCTGGTGCTGCTCGCGGCCGTCGGCTTCGACGTCTACAACAAGCGCCGGGCCGGGTCCTGACACCGGAACCACCCCGGATCCGCGGCTCGCCCCCGGCCGTCCGCCATCGGACGTCCGGGGGCGAGCCGCGTTCCCAGCGGCCGGGATCAACGATTCGCGGCGCCCAGCGCGCCGAGGGTGTCGAGCTCGCGTTCGAACGCGGTACGGGCGAGCGCCGTGCGGTTGGGGCAGTCGAGCTTGATCAGCAACGACTCGACATGGCTCCGCACGGTGCGGACCGCGATGCCGAGGGCCTGGGAGATCCGCTCGTTGGACCACCCCCGGGAGACCAGTCCGACGACGTCGAGTTCGCGGCCGGTGAGACCGCCGAGCGCGGGGGCCCGGCCGATCCGGACCAGAACGGCGCCCGGCCGGCGCACCGTGCGGATGTGCCACCAGGTGCCGTCGGCGGCCCGGTGGTGGAAGCCGACGCGGCCGCCCGCACCGACGACGGCGGCCCGTACGGCGAGGCGGAGTTCGGCGCGGGTGAGCGGTGCCCGGCCGAGGTCTCCGGCCCTGACCTCGACCGCATCCCGGGTGATCCACAGGACCAGTTCGGCCGTGTCGCCGTCGCCGTCCGCCCCGGGATCGACGAGTCCGGCGAGATCGTGCGACAGCATCGTCAGCGCCAGGCACGACCCGTCGTCGAGCGGCACGGCGCGGCTGGAGCTCATCACGACGTATCCCGGAGCCGTCGCGCGGGCGACGGCCGGTGTCAGGGGCAGCGTCAGCCCCTCGCGGAAGCCGTTGGGCAGGATCGCGTCCTGATACGTCCGGGTCTCCCGGACGTCGAACGGCACGTCCACGAAGCGCACGGGAGTACCCCGGCGCAGGGCGAGCTGGTGGACCGGGCAGGTGCGGCCGTACGTCGTGGTGATGTAGGAGAGGGTGTCCGCCGGGTAGTCGAGGTTGACGACGGCCGCGTGCAGGCCGGCGCCGGAGGCGATCAGCGCGGCGCAGTCGAAGCCGAGCCCGTCGCGCATGGCGCGCAGGGGCACCTCGGGCGGCAGCTCACCACGGCCGGCCGCGCGGACCTCCTCGGCGAGCCGGACCCACCACTGCATGTCGGCGGCCATTCGAAACCTCCCATAGGGGACGAATCATGACGATGGTCACACTGCGGCGTCAAGCCCAAAAGCCCTGCTGTAGAGCGATGTTGCACGAAGACCCGGCTCCGGGCGAGAGCGATCGTGCTCCATTGTGGGGCGCTCACGACCCCTTCTCCCCCGTCGGACGCACATCCGAGGCGTGCGGGGAACGGCTTTTCGGCCGAGGTGCGGAACCTCACAGGCTCGTAGCTTCTGCACACCAAGTCGTCCAACGGGCCCCCCTCCTCGTCACGGCAGATGGAGATCTTGATGAACATCGACGAATACGCCGCCCTCGACGCCACCGCCCTCGCCGCGGTCATCGCGTCCGGTGAGGTCACCGCCGACGAAGTCGCCGCGCTGGCCACCGAGGCCATCACCACCGTCAACGAGGAACTGAACGCGGTCGCCGAGGGCCCGTTCGACCGCCCGCTCGACCATGCCGCCGACGGCCGGTTCGCCGGTGTTCCGTTCGCGATCAAGGACCTCGTCCTGCACGCCGCCGGCGTGCCGACCCGGATGGGGACGCGTCTGCTGGGCAAGGACGGCTACGTGCCGGCCGCCGACACCCACCTGATGGAACGCTTCCGCGCGGCCGGCCTGGCCACGCTGGCCGTGACGACGACCCCGGAGATGGGCTTCAACGGCAACTCCGAGGCGCTCGCCTACGGCTCGACCCGCAACCCCTGGAACACCGCCCACAGCGCCGGCGGGTCCAGCGGCGGCTCGGCCGCGCTCGTCGCCGCGGGCGCGCTCCCGATCGCGCACGCCAACGACGGCGGCGGATCCATCCGGGTGCCCGCCGCCTGCAACGGACTGGTCGGGCTGAAGCCCAGCCGGGGCCGGGTGCCCGCCGGTCCGGACTTCGGTGACCCGCTCTACGGGATGGGCGTCGAGCTCGCGGTGAGCCGCACCGTCCGGGACACCGCCGCGCTGCTCGACGAGGTGGCGCTGGGGTTCCCGGGCGATCCGGTCGTCATCGCCCCACCCGCGCGCCCGTTCGTCCAGGAGGTGGGTGCCGACACGGGACGGCTGCGGATCGCCGTGCACACCGAGTCCTGGGCGGGCAGCTACGTGGACCCGGAGGTCGCCCAGGCCGTCGAAGCCACCGCCAGAGCCCTCGAAGCCGCCGGACACCACGTCGAACGCGCAACCCCCGCCGTCGACTGGGAGCGGCTGCTGCACTCGAACCTCGCCCTCTGGTCGGCCTTCCTCGCCGAGGGCGTCGCCGGGATCGAGGCCATGACCGGAGCGACGGCGGGGCCGGAGAACCTCGAACTCACCACGCTGGCCTGCGTCGAGTACGGCCGCAGGCTCAGCGCGCTCGGACTCAACGGCGCCCTCGCCTCGCTCAACGCCGTCTCGCGCGAGCTCGGACGGTTCTTCACCGGGTACGACCTCCTGCTGACGCCCACCATGAACACCCCGGCCCCGCTGCTCGGCCACCTCGACGGCAACGCCGACCTCGGCGCGCTGGAGTGGGCTCAGCGGATCTTCGAGGTCTGCTCCTTCACCCCCCTGTTCAACCAGACCGGCACCCCTGCGGTCAGCCTGCCGGTCGCCCAGTCCTCCCAGGGTCTGCCCATCGGCGTCCAACTCGCCGGTCCCTTCGGCTCGGAGGCGCTGCTGCTGCGCGTCTCCGCCCTGCTGGAGAGCGCGATGCCCTGGGCGGACCGACGCCCCGCCGTCCACGCCACCACGCTCATGTCCCGCAACGCGTAGGACCGACTGATCCTCCGCGCGCGCCGTCCCGGCCCCGAACGCGTTCCGGCCGCGCGGGACCGGGAGGCCGCCCGGGGCCTGGCCGTCGCCGCCTCGCCCATCTGGACGGGGACGATCTGCGGGCCCCGTTCGACACGATGACCTGTCAGGCCAACTTCTTCAGCAGCTCCTGCGCCAGCGGAGCGGAGGAGGCGGGGTTCTGGCCGGTGACCAGGTTGCGGTCCACGACGACGTGCGGCGCCCACGGCTCGCCGACCTGGACGTCGATGCCGGCCTCGACCAGGCGGGTCTCCAGCAGCCACTTCGCCTTGTCGGCGAAGCCGGCCTGCGCCTCCTCGGCGTTGGTGAAGGCCGCCACCTTGTAGCCCCTGAAGGAGTTGCCGCCGTCCTCCTCGACCGCGGCCAGCAGCGCGGCCGGAGCGTGGCAGACGACGCCCAGCGGCTTGCCGGACTTGAGCGCGAGGGTCAGCAGCTCGCCGGAGGTGGTGTTGACGGCCAGGTCCTCCATCGGGCCGTGACCACCGGGGTAGAACACGGCGTCGTAGTCGGCGAGGTTCACGTCCGCCAGCTTGATCGGGTGCTTGATCTCCTCGATCGACGCGAGGGTGTCCGCGATCCGCCGGGCGTTCTCCTCGCCGCCGTTGACCTGCGGCACCAGGCTGCCCGCGTCGACGGTCGGGACCACGCCGCCCGGGGTGGCGACGGTGACGGCGTGGCCCGCGGCCTTGAACGCCTCGTACGGGGCGACCGCCTCCTCGGCCCAGAAGCCGGTCGGGTGCTTCGTGCCGTCGGCGAGCGTCCAGTAGTCGACGCCGGTCATCACAAAAAGGATCTTCTTCGACATGGTGCGGTTCTCCGGGAGTCGGTTCCACGCGCTGACGCCGCGGACTCACGGCGTCAGCACGCTGATGACCTAGAAGGTAGACCTGCTCAAGCAGTTCCACCAATGAGGATTCCGATACGAGGGATCGGCTCACCGATGCCTACGGGCACCGCAGCCCGCACGTTCCGCACGTTCTCGTAGGCTCGATGCCATGAGCGATCGGAATTCCCATGGCTCCGGGGGCTCCGGGCCACTGGACCTCAACCTGTTGCGCACCTTCCTCACAGTCCACCGGACCGGTTCCTTCACCGCCGCCGCGCACCAGCTGGGCCTCTCCCAGTCGACGGTCACCACGCACATCCGCGCCCTGGAGCAGCGCCTCGGCCGGGAGCTGTTCGAACGCCGCGCCCGCGGCGTCGCCCCGCTCCCGTACGCCGACGAGTTCGCGGTCCGGCTCGCCCCTCCCCTCGACCAGCTCGCGGGCCTCACCAACGACCGGCCGCGCAACGCCCGGGAGCCCGTGCACCTGGCCGGTCCCGCCGAGTTCCTGTCCACCGTTCTGATCCCGGCCCTGGCTCCGCTCGTGGCCGAGGGTGTCCGGCTGCGCCTGGCCACCGGACTGACCGACCCGCTCCTGGAGGAACTGCGCGCGGGCCGCCACGACCTGGTCATCGCCACCCAGCGTCCACGCGGGCGGACGCTGCGCGCCGAGCCCCTCCTCGACGAGGAGTTCGTCCTGGTCGCCGGACCGGCCTGGGCGCAGCGCCTGAGCGGGAGCCAGGACCTGCCGACCGCCCTTGAGGAGGCCCCGCTGGTGACGTACGCCGAGGACCTGCCGATCGTCCGCCGCTACTGGCGCCACGTCTTCGACCGCCGCCTCCACGTCCAGGCGAGCGTCACCGTTCCGGACCTGCGCGGGATCGTCGCCGCCGTCACCGCCGGAATGGGCTGGAGCGTCCTGCCCACCTACCTGTGCCACACTGAACTCGCCTCCGGTGCAATGCGGTTGCTGCACGAGCCGGAGGACCCGCCGATCAACACCGGCTACCTGGTCCGCCGCCACGGCGACTCCGCGAACCCGGACGTCGCCCGGGTCCGTGACTTCCTCCTCGCCGCCGCCAGGCACCGGGAGCCGG
>NZ_JAFLNG010000349.1 GCF_017427025.1 Streptomyces sp. FH025 | reverse complement strand
CACCTCGCTGGCCGGGGCCTTCGTCAACGGCGCGCCCGTGGACTGGACGGCCGTCCTGCCCGCCGGCGAGCGGGTGGACCTGCCGACGTACGCCTTCCGGCACGACCGCTTCTGGCCGAAGGTCCCGTCGGCGCTGACGGCCGGCTCCTCGGCCTCCGGCGGGGACGGCTCGGGCACGGCGGCCGAGGCGGCGTTCTGGGCGGCCGTCGAGGGCGGCGACCTGGAGCAGCTGGCGGACACGCTGGCGATCGAGGACCAGCAGCAGCAACTCGGCGAGCTGCTGCCCGCGCTGACCTCGTGGCGGCGCCGTGACCTGGAGCGGTCGACCACCGCGAGCTGGCGCTACCGGATGGGCTGGTCGCCGGTCGCCGAGCCCGACCCGGGCGTGCTGTCCGGCACCTGGCTCGTCGCGGTCCCCGCGGAGTCGGCGGCCGACGACCTGGTGCAGGGCTGCGCGCTCGCGCTGGGCATCCGCGGTGCCGACGTCGCGGTGGTGGAGGTCCCGGCCGGGACGACGGACCGCGACGACCTGGCCGCACTGCTCACCCGGACGCTCCGGGACGCGGGTGCGGAGCCGGCCGGCGTCGCCGGTGTGCTGTCGCTGCTGGCGCTGGACGAGACGGCGCTGCCGGAGCACCCGGTGGTGGCCGGCGGCCTGGCCGCCACCCTGGCCCTGATCCAGTCGCTCGGTGACGTCGGGATCGAGGCGCCGCTGTGGCCGGCCACCCGCGGCGCGGTCTCGGCCGCGCCCGGCGAGGTGCCGACCAGTCCGGCGCAGGCGCAGGTCTGGGGTCTGGGCCGGGTCGTCGGCCTGGAGCACCCGGACCGTTGGGGCGGGTTGGTCGACCTGCCCGAGGTGCTGGACGACCGGGCCGGTGCCCGGCTGGTCGCGGTGCTCGCCGGCTGCGGTGAGGACCAGGTCGCCATCCGGCCGGCCGGGATCCTGGGCCGCCGGATGAGCCGGGCCGCCGAGGCGCGCGGCGAGGGGCGCTGGACGCCGCGCGGCAGCGTGCTGATCACCGGTGGCACCGGCGCGATCGCCGGGCACGTGGCCCGCTGGCTGGCCGACGGGGACGCCCGGCGCGTGGTGCTGACGGGCCGTTCCGGTCCGGCCGCCGCCGGCGTCGCCGCGACGGTCGCCGACCTGGCCGCCCGGGGTACCCGGGTGGACGTCGTCTCCTGCGACGTGAGCGACCGCTCGGCGCTGGCCGGGCTGGTGGCCTGGACCGGGGAGAGCGGCCCCGCGCTGTCCTCGGTGATGCACACCGCCGCCGTCCTGGACGACGGCGTGGTCGACCGCCTCAGCCCGGCGCGGCTGGAGACGGTGCTGGCGGCCAAGGCCGCGAGCGCCGCCCACCTCGACGAGCTGACGGCCGATCTGGACCTGGACGCCTTCGTGCTGTTCTCCTCCGCGGCGTCGACCCTCGGCTCCGCCGGGCAGGGCAACTACGCGGCCGCGAACTCCTACCTCGACGCCCTGGCCGAGAACCGGCGGGCCTGCGGCCTCGCCGGTCTGTCGGTGGCCTGGGGCCAGTGGGGCGGCGGCGGCCTGGCGGAGTCCAAGGAGGCGATCCGGGAGCGGATGAAGAAGCTCCCGATGTCGGCGATGGACCCGCAGCTGGCGGTCCGGGCGCTGGGCGAGTCGCTGCAGGGCCCCGACGCCGTGGTGACGGTGATGGACGTCGACTGGGCCGTGCTGGCGCAGACCGCGGTGGACCTGCCCAAGGCGCCGCTGGTCCGGGACCTGCCGGAGGTCCGCCGGCTCGCCACGGCCGGCGCCCGCGCCGCCGAGGCCGCGGCCCCCGCCGAGGGCGACCTGGGCCGCCGGCTGGCGGGCATGGCCCGCGCCGAGCAGGAGCGGCTGCTCACCGACCTGGTGCGGGCCGAGGCGGCCGTCGTCCTGGGCCACGCGTCGGCCGAGGGCGTGCAGGCCCAGCAGGCCTTCAAGGAGCTGGGCTTCGACTCGCTGACGGCGGTGGAGATCCGCAACCGGTTGAACACTGCGACCGGACTGCGGGTGCCCGCTACGTTGATTTTCGACTACCCCACTCCGGTGGCGGTAGCCGCCTGGCTGCGCACCGAACTCGCCCCGGACGAGACGGCTTCGGTGCCCGTGCTCGACGACCTCGACCGGCTCGAATCCAGCCTGTCGGGTGCGGCGCCCGACCAGGACACGAGCGAGCGGATCACGAGGCGGCTGCAGAGCATTCTGTCGAAGTGGATCGAAAAGCAGGGCGAAGCGGAGTCCGGCACCGGCGAGGTCGAACTCGAGTCGGCAACACCCGACCAGGTGTTTGAGTTTCTCGACAAGGAACTTGGTCTGTCCAACTAGTTACTTCGCGCTAATTGACGGCATTTTGGTAAGGGGTCACTGTGGATAACCAAGAGAAACTTTTCGACTACCTCAAGAAGACCGCGGCCGAGCTCCAGGAGACGCGCAAGCGCCTGCACAAGCTCGAGGCCGGCGAGTACGAGCCGCTGGCGATCGTGGGCATGGCGTGCCGCTACCCGGGCAACGTGGAGAGCCCGGAGGAGCTGTGGGAGCTGCTGGCGGCCGGCGGTGACGCGGTCGGCGAGTTCCCCACCGACCGCGGCTGGGACCTGGAGAGCATCTACGACCCGGACCCGGACAAGTCCGGCCGCTCGTACACCAATTCCGGGGCGTTCGTGAAGGACGCGAGCGGATTCGACGCCGCGTTCTTCGGAATCAGCCCGCGCGAAGCCGTCGCCATGGACCCGCAGCAGCGGCTCCTCCTCGAAGTCGCCTGGGAGGCCCTGGAGCGGGCGGGAATCGACGCGGGGACCCTGAAGGGCAGCAAGACCGGTGTCTTCGTCGGTGGTTTCACCTCGAACTACCTGGTGAACCTGGAGCTGGCGGAAGGGGGCACGGCCGGGCTGGAAGGCCACATGATGACCGGCAACCTGACCGCCGTGCTCTCGGGCCGGGTGTCGTACGTCATGGGCCTGGAGGGCCCCGCCGTCACCGTCGACACCGCGTGCTCGTCCTCCCTGGTGGCGCTGCACCTCGCCTGCCAGGCGATCCGCGCCGGGGAGTGCTCGATGGCACTCGCCGGCGGTGTGACCGTCCTCGCCCAGCCGGGCATGTTCGTCGAGTTCTCCCGGCAGCAGGGCCTGTCGGTGGACGGCCGCTGCCGGGCCTTCTCCGACGACGCCAACGGGACCGGCTGGGCCGAGGGCACCGGCGTGCTCGTCGTCGAGAAGCTCTCCGACGCGCGCCGCAACGGCCACAAGGTGCTGGCGGTGATCCGCGGTTCGGCGATCAACCAGGACGGTGCGTCCAACGGTCTGACGGCGCCCAACGGCCCCTCGCAGCAGCGGGTGATCCGCGCCGCGCTGGAGAACTCCCGGCTGTCGGCCGCCGACATCGACGCGGTGGAGGCGCACGGCACCGGCACCAAGCTGGGCGACCCGATCGAGGCCCAGGCCCTGCTCGCGACCTACGGCCAGGAGCGCGCCGGGGACCAGCCGCTGTGGCTGGGCTCGGTGAAGTCCAACCTCGGGCACACCCAGGCGGCCTCCGGCGTGGCCGGTGTGATCAAGATGGTGATGGCGCTGCGCAACGGGCAGCTGCCGAAGACCCTGCACGTGAACGAGCCCACGCCGCACGTCGACTGGGACTCCGGTGAGGTGGAGCTGCTGACCGAGCCGGTCGCCTGGCCGGCCGGGGAGCGGGTGCGCCGCGCGGGCGTGTCGTCGTTCGGCGGCAGTGGCACGAACGCCCACCTCATCCTGGAGGAGGCGCCCGCCGAGGAGGCCGCAGCCGAGCCGGCCGAGGAGACCGCTCCTCCGGTCGTGTCCGGGGTCGGCGCGTGGCTGGTGTCGGGGCGGTCGGCGGACGGGCTGTCGGCCCAGGCCGGCCAGTTGCGCGACTGGGTCGCGGCCCGACCGGAGGCCGAGCCGCAGGACGTGGCGTGGTCGCTGGCGGCTCACCGCGCCACCTTCGAGCACCGGGCCGTCGTGGTCGGCGGCGACCGTGCCGAGCTGGTGGCCGGTCTGGAGAGCCTGGCCGACGGTCTGCCCAGCGGCTCCCTCGTCTCGGGCGTGGCCCGGGCCGATGCGCGCCCGGTGTTCGTCTTCCCGGGTCAGGGGTCGCAGTGGGTCGGCATGGGCCGGGAACTCGCCGCGGTGAGCCCGGTGTTCGCCGCCCGGCTGGCGGAGTGTTCGCAGGCTCTGGCGCCGTACGTGGACTGGTCGCTGGACGAGGTGCTGGCCGGTGCCGAGGGCGCGCCGGAGCTGAAGGCGGCGGATGTCGTCCAGCCGGCGCTGTGGGCCGTGATGGTGTCGCTGGCTGCCGTCTGGGAGGCCGCGGGTGTGGCTCCCGAAGCGGTGGCCGGTCACTCGCAGGGTGAGATCGCGGCGGCGACGGTGGCCGGGATGCTGTCCCTGGAGGACGGTGCCCGGGTGGTGGCGCTGCGGTCGCAGTCGTTGAAGGCGCTGGCGGGTCTGGGCGGGATGCTCTCGGTGAGCTGCCCCGCCGCCGTCGCGGAGGAGCGGATCGCGCGCTTCGGTGAGCGCCTGTCGCTGGCGGCGGTCAACGGCCCGGCCACGGTGGTGGTTTCGGGTGACCCGGAGGGTCTGGAGGAGCTGAAGGCGGAGTTCGAGGCCGAGGGTGTCCGCGCCCGGATGGTCGCGGTGGACTACGCCTCGCACTCCGCCCAGGTCGAGCGCCTGGAGGAGGAGATCCTCTCCGTCCTGGCGAGCGTGGCACCGCGCCAGGGCCGTATCCCGATGGTCTCCGCCATGACCGGCGAGACGCTGACCGGCGAGGAGCTGGACGCCGCGTACTGGTACGCCAGCCTGCGCGCCACCGTCCACTTCGACCGGGCCGTGCGCACCCTCGCGGGCCAGGGCCACCGGGTGTTCGTCGAGGTCTCCCCGCACCCCGTCCTGCTGGGCGCGATGACCGAGTCGCTGGAAGAGGCCACCCAGGCAGCCGGCCCCGGGGCCGTACCCGCCGCCGTCTGCGGCACCCTGCGCCGCGACGACGGCGGCGCGACCCGCCTGGTCACCTCCCTCGCCGAGGCCTTCGTCAACGGTGCCCCCGTCGACTGGAGGACCGTCCTGCCCGCCGCCGGGCAGGTGGACCTGCCGACCTACGCCTTCCGGCACGAGCGGTTCTGGCCGAAGGGGACGCTGGGCGAGCTGCGCTCGTCGCGCTCGGGCAGCGGCGACCCGATGTCGCTGGGCCTGGGCGCGGTGGGCCACCCGCTGCTCGGCGCCGCGGTCGAACTGGCCGGCGGCGCCGGCCTGGTGTGCATGGGCCGGCTGTCGCTGCGCACCCACCCGTGGCTCGCCGACCACGCCGTCGGCGGGGTCGTACTGCTGCCCGGAACCGGGTTCGTCGAGCTGGCGGTGCGGGCCGGCGACCAGGTGGGCTGCGGCCTGCTGGAGGAACTGACCCTGCACGCGCCGCTGGTGCTGCCCGCCGACCGCAGCGGGGTCCAGCTCCAGGTCGTCGTGGCCGCGCCCGACGCGGAGGGCCGCCGCAGGGTCGAGGTGTTCTCCCGCCCCGAGGACGCGGTCGCACAGCAGGCGTGGGTCCTGCACGCGGGCGGCGTGGTCGCCCCCGCCCTGACGGCCGGGAAGGCCGACGAGGACTTCGTGGCGTGGCCGCCGCAGGGCGCCTCGCCGGTGGACGTCACGGACCTGTACCCGGTGCACCTCGCGGAGGTCTACGGCCCGGCGTTCCACGGTCTGCGGGCCGCCTGGCGCCGCGGTGAGGACGTGTTCGCCGAGGTGGCGCTGCCGGAGGAGGTGGCGCAGGAGGCGGGCGCGTTCGGTCTGCACCCGGCGCTGCTCGACGCGGCCCTGCACGCCTCGGTCCTGGCCGAGCCGGTCGTCGAGGCCGAGCCGGGCCAGGTGCCGATGCCGTTCGCGTGGACCGGCGTCGAACTGCACGCGGGCGGCGCCTCGGTCCTGCGCGTACGGCTGCGCCAGGACGCCCAGGGCGGTCTGTCGCTGACCGCCGCGGACACCACCGGTGCTCCGGTGGTGACGGTGGGCTCGCTGGTGAAGCGACTGGTCTCGATGGATCAACTGCGATCCTCCCAGAGCGAGTTGACCGACTCGCTGTTCGTCCAGGACTGGACCCGGGTGGCCCCGGCCGACATTCCGGCCGGCGCGTGGGCGCTGCTCGGCGCCGACCGCTTCGGCCTGGTCGACGGGCTGGGCGCGGCGGGCGTGGAGGTGCGCTCCTTCGCCGGCATCGCCGAGCTGGCCGCCGCCGTCGAGGCGGGCGAGGACGGCCCGGGCACGGTGCTGGTGTGCGCCGACGCCCTGCTCGGCGCGGACGACGACGCGGGCACCGACGACGCGGGCACCGACGACGCGAGCACCGACGGTGACGCGGGCACCGACCTCCCGGGCACCGTCCGGCGGGCCGGGACCGAGGCGCTGCGGCTGGTGCGGGAGTGGCTGGACGAGCCGCGCCTGGACACCGCGCGGCTGGTGGTCGTCACCCGCGGCGCCGTGGAGGCGGTCGGCGAGGCGGCGACGGACCTGGCCGCGGCCTCCGTCCGGGGCCTGCTGCGGTCGGCGCAGGCGGAGAACCCGGACCGGCTGGTCCTGGTCGACCTGTCCGCCGTCGACGCCAGGGACCAGATGGCCCTGCTGCCCACCGTGGTCGCCGGTGACGAGCCCGAGCTGGCGCTGCGCGGACAGGACGCCTACGGCCGCCGGCTGACCCGCCCGTCCGGCGAACTGGTGCCGGTCGCCTGGCCGAGCGAGCCGACCGCCGATCCGGCGGCCCGTTCGCTGCTGGTGACGGGCGGCACGGGAACCCTGGGCGCACTGGTGGCCCGCCACCTGGCCGCGACCGGACGGGCCGGCGGCGTGGTGCTGACCAGCCGCTCGGGCCCGGGAGCCGAAGGGGTGGCCGCCATCGCGGCCGAGCTGGCGGAACTGGGCGTCTGGGTCCGGATCGTCGCCTGTGACGCGGCCGACCGGGACGCGCTGGCCGCGGTGCTGGAGGCCGTCCCGGCCGACTGCCCGCTGGGCTCCGTCGTCCACTCCGCGGGCGTCGTCGACGACGGCGTGATCGCGTCGCTGACGCCGGAGCGGCTGGCCGCGGTCATGCGGCCGAAGGTCGACGCGGCCTGGCACCTGCACGAACTCACCCGGGACCTGGACCTGGAGCACTTCGTCCTGTTCTCGTCCGCGGCGTCGACCTTCGGCGCGGCCGGCCAGGGCAGCTACGTCTGCGCCAACTCCTTCCTGGACGCGCTGGCGGGCTACCGCCGGGCCGAGGGCCTCGCGGGCATGTCGCTGCAGCTCGGTCCGTGGATGCACGAATCCGGCATCGGCCGGAACCTCGACCGGACCTCGCTGTCGCGCATCGACCGGGGCTTCGTTCCGCTCGGAGCCGAGGACGGCCTGGTCGTCCTGGACGTGGCGCTGGGCCGGGACGAGGCGGTGCTGATGCCCGCCCGCCTCGACGTGGCGTCGCTGCGGGCGCAGGCCTCGGGCAGCACGGACGTCCCGCCGCTGTGGCGGACCCTGGCCGGCGTGTCCTTCCGGCGTGCCGCAGCCTCGGCCGCGGCCTCCGGAGCGGGCGCCGACGCGGCCGACGCGCTGCGCCGGCGGCTCGCGGCGGTCTCGGGCACGGAGCGCGACCGGGTGCTACTGGACTTCGTCCTCGCCCACGTCGCCGCCACCCTGGGGCACGCCTCGGCCGACGCGATCGACGCCGGCCGGCCGTTCACCGCCGTCGGCTTCGACTCGCTGACCGCCGTCGAACTGCGGAACCGCCTGAACGCCGAGACCGGCCTGCGGCTGCCCGCGACGCTGGTCTTCGACTACCCCACGCCGGCCGCCCTCGCCACGCTGCTGCGCGGGGAGCTGGCGGGCGACCTGCCCGCCGTCGCCGCGTCCGCGGCGCCCGTGCCGGCCTGGGTGTACGCCGAGCCTTCCGGG
>NZ_JAFLNG010000348.1 GCF_017427025.1 Streptomyces sp. FH025 | reverse complement strand
GCGCAGGGTTTCGCGTGGGGTTTCGCGTGGGGGGGTCGGTGCGGCCGGTTCGTTCGGCCTTGAAGTGCTCCTGGCTGGTGGGGTTCTTGGCGGCGGTGCCGTCGCCGGGGTTGAGCTGGCGCAGGCCGTACTCCTTCTCGATGAGGCGGGCCTCGGCCTGGGCCTTGCGCTTGTCGAAGCTGAGGCCAGCGAGGCGGCCGTCCTGGCGGACCAGGGTGGCGGCGATGTGGATGTGGTCGTCGGCGTGGCGTACGGCGACCCAGCGGCAGGCGGCGGTGTCGCCTTCGGGGGCGACGCCGGTGGCGTGGGCGATGCGCCGGGCGATGGAAGCCCACTCGGCGTCGTCGAGGTGCCGGTCGCCAGGGGCGGCGCGCAGTGAGCAGTGCCAGATCCTGGTGGCCGGTGCCTGCTGGCCGAGTGCCTTGACGGGTTGGTCGAGCTGGTTGGCGAGTTTGGCGACCTGGTGCCGTTCGGGGTTGGGGCCCGGGTCGGGGGCGAAGTTGTTCCAGGAGGCGATGAGGTGCTGGTCGGTGTGCTCTTCGTGTTTGCCGGGGCCGAAGAGGTAGTCGATGAGGGGGAAGGCGCGATCGGTGCCGGTGCGGATTTTGGGGATCACCGGCGGATGAGCCAGTCGACGGCGTCGTCGACCGCGTCGATGGAGGCTTCGATGCGGGCCAGGAGGTGGCGGAGCTCGGTGCCCGGCTGGCCGCCGGCGTTCACGTAGTGGGCGAGCTGGTTGAGGTTGTTGCCCACGGCGCCGAGCTGGCGGTTGGACTCCATGAGTTCCTGGATGCCGCGCCGGTAGTCGGCGACGGCGGCACTGGGGTCGGTGCTGGTGACGGCGGCGAGGGTGGCGGCGGCGGAGAAGCCGCCCGGGGCGAGGTCGGCGTGGTCGGCGGCCTGTTGGACGGCGGCCCATTCGGGTTCGCTGAAGCGCAGGCTGACGCAGGTGCGGCGCCGGGTGGCGTGGCGGGGACGGCGGCGGCGCGAGGTGGCGCGGGCGGCGGCTGGCGCGCTCTCCTGTTCTGTCGGCACCCCTGGGCCGGCTCCCTGGTCGGCGGCGGGCCCCCCTGGGTCTGCCGCCGGCCGGGGTGCCGCCGACCCGTTCGGGGCGGTGGCGGCGTAAGCATGGCTTACCCCACAACTTGCTCCGCCAGGAGCCCGATCGCGGTCACGCTCCGGTCCCAGCGTGGTGCCGTCCCGGTCGGAGGCGGTCACCGGCTGGCCTCGGTATCGCGCTGGCGGATGTCGAGGAGGAGCTTCTCAATGAAGTCGAGGGCAAGGACGGGGTGGTGGAGGGTCCAGGGGCGGGAGTGCCGGTCTCGCAGGACGCTTCGGGCGCCGTCCGGGCCGGTCTCGACGTGGTGGAGGTGGCCTCGCTGGGTGAGGACAGCGAGCCAGGAGTCCGCCTCGGCCCAGGTGGCGGGGGTGGTGCGCATGGTGGGGTGCTCCCGTTCGGCGGTGGTTCGGGCGGGTGACCGCCGGGGCGACCTCGTCGGTCACCCCGGCGGTCAGGTGTCGGTCAGTTCCGGTCGGCGGTGACCAGCTGGCCATGCTGGGCGCGGAGCTGGGCCATCAGCTGGGTCAGGGTGTCGCTGGAGAGGGGGATCTGCTGACCTCGGATCGCCTCGGCGACCACCTTGCGGGTCAGTTTGTCTTCCTTGCTGACCGCCTGCCGTGCGATCTTCAGCAGGTCCTCGGTGTCCAGGTCAGTGCGGCGGTCACTGTCTCGGTCAGTGACCGCCGCAGCGGTGACCGGGGTCGTGACCGGCCGATCGGTGGCCTCGGCGAGGCTGACCTGTGAGGCGGTGACCGGCGGTCGGTCAGTGACCGGCCAGATGACACCCTCGACGAATGGGGGGTCGCCCAGCGGGCGGCCTTCGCCCGCGAACTGCGCGGGGCCGGATCCGCGGGCCCCGAGGCCGACGCCGCCGAACTACTGACCATCATCAACGGCCTGCTCCTGGAACAACTCGCGCTGCCCACCGACGACTTCGAGACCGCCGGCTGCGACCGGCCGTCGAGCGTTTCTTCCCGGTGGGCTGAACCCCGGGTCGCGGGCTCAGCGTTCCGCCGCGGCCTTCTTCAGTGCCTCGTGGGTGGGCGAGCCCTCGGCCGCGGTCAGGACGACGAGCTCGAGACCGTCTGTGCCGGGGATGACGTAGGCGGTGTAGTCCAGGTCGAGCCGTCCTGCCTGCGGGTGGCGGAATCCGTGGCTTCCGGTGGCCGGTCCGCGGACGTCGTGTTCCTCCCAGATCTCGGCGAACCGGCTGCTGTGCGCGGTCAGGTCGGCCACCAGCCGGCTGCCGCGTTCGTCGTGCGGATCGGCGGCCAGCGCGTGGCGCAGGCGGTGCACGTTGCCGCGCGCTGTCTTCTCCCAGTCCGCGAGGAGGCGGGGCGCCCGCGGGTCGCGGAACACGAACCATGCGAAGTTCCGCTGCTCGGAAGGGAGTTCGGCGTAGTCGAGGAGCAGCCAGGCCTCGGCGTCGTTCCAGGCGAGGATGTCGCGCATGGGGGTGACCACGTGCGCGGGCCATGGGGTGAGGGAGCCGAGGAGCCGCAGGGTCGCCTCCGGGACGTCCGGGACCGTGCGGACGGCCGGGCCGGCCTGGTGCGTCGGGCCGCCGGTGGCGAGGCGGTGGAGGTGCCGGCGGGCGTCGGCGTCGAGTTGCAGGGCCCCGGCGAGGGCGTCCAGGACCTCGGGGGAAGGGCGGCGTTGACGGCCCTGTTCAAGCCGGGTGTAGTACTCGGGGCTGATGCCGGCGAGGACGGCGACCTCGGCCCTGCGCAGTCCGTTCAACCGGCGGGTGCTGGTGCGGGGCAGGCCGGCGGCCTCCGGGGTCAGTCGGGCCCGGCGCGTGCGCAGGAAGTGGGCCAGTTCGGGGAGTGCCGCTGACGGTGCCATGCGTCGAGTATCCGGCTCCGCTCGCTGCCGGGGGTAGCCCTGCCAGGGCTACCCCCGGCGGTGCCTGCCCGCAGCGGTGTCTCGTCGCGGCGCGAGCCGCGGCTCAGACTGGCTGCCGCTGGTGCCGCACGACGCGGGCGGCCCTGGTCACCGACGGGCCTGATCTGCCGGGTCGGTGGGTCCACGCGTCCGTCGTCCCTGGAGCCCGCACATGCCCGCACGTCCCAGTGAACCGTCCCCGCCCGTTTCGGCCTCGCCCGCCTCGTCCTCGCCCACTTCGTCCTCGCTCTCTCCGTCCTCGCCCGCTTCGTCGTCGCCCGCTTCGTCCAGGTCCTCGACCGCTTCGTTCCTCCGGTACGCGCCCCTGGCGGTGCTGAGCGCCGCGGCGGGCCTGGACGCCGGTGGTGTCGCAGTGCTCAACAGTGCCCTGCCCTCGGTGAGCTCGCGGTTCGGTACGTCGGCGCAGAATCTGTCCTGGGCGGTGACCGGCTACGCGCTCGCGTTCGCCGGTCTGCTGCTGTGCGGCGGGGCCATGGCGGACCGGCTTCGGCGTCGGCGGGTGCTTGTCGGAGGCCTGGCGACGCTGGCGGCGGGCGCCGTGCTGGCGTTCACGGCGCCCGCATTCTGGGTGGTCGTGGTGGGACGGGTGCTGCAGGGAGCGGGGGCGGCGATCACCATGCCCGCAGCCACGGCCCTGCTGACCTCGGTGTACCCCAGCGGGCCGATGCGTTCACGCGCCCTGGGCGTCTTCTCCGCCGCGCAGGCGGGCTGCTACGGAGCCGGTCTGGTACTCGGGGGCGTGGTCACCAGCGCCTTCGGGTGGCGCTGGGTGTTCGCCCTGCAGGCCCTGGCGGCGGCCCTCACCGCTGCGGCCGCCGTCCGGTGGCTGCCCCTGGGCACACACCACCGCCGGGGCCCCCTGGGCCTGGCGGGGGCCGCCGCCCTGGTGACGGCGATCACCCTGACCGTCTTCAGCACGGACCTGGCCTCCCGCCCCGGCGACGGCCTGCCCGCGATCGCGGTGCTGGCGGCCGCTGCGGCCATCGCCTACGCGTGGTGGCGCCGCGGCCGCACCCGCGGCGGGGACGCGGTCCTGCTGGACCGGGACCTGCTGCGCACGCGCGGCGTGCGGACCGCGGCGGTGGTGGCCGGCGCGTTCTACTTCTGCGTCACCGGCTCGCTGTTCCTGCTGCCGCTCTACCTCCAGCAGGTGCGCGGCATGTCCCCGGCCTCCTCGGGCCTCGCGGTCCTTCCCGTCAGCCTGGCCGTCGCCGCCGCCGCGCTGGTCTCCGGGCGGCTGATGAAGACCCGCGGACCGCGCCCGCTCCTGGCATCGGGCATCCTGCTCACCGCCGGCGGCGTGCTGCTGTGGTGCACAGCGGGGGAACACAGCCCGTACGTCGGCCCGGTCCTGGCCGGCCTGGTCGTCACCGGCATCGGACAGGGCCTGGCCTTCCCCGCCATCACCGTCACCGGCCTGCGCGACGTGCCGCACCAGGCCCACGGCACCGCTTCGGCCGTCACGGCCACCGCCCTGCAGATCGGCAGCGGCATAGGCCCCACCGTCCTCGCCGGCATCGCCCAGGCCGTCGGCGCGGCGGAGGGCAACGACCTGTCACTGCGCGGCCATCACCTCGCCTACGCCGCGGCGGCCGGACTCCTGCTGCTCATCGGCCTCCCCGCCACGGCCCGTCTCACGAGGCGGGGCGACTGACATCGCCGCGCCGGGAGTCTCGGCTGCCCGGCGGACGAGGTGTCGGTGTGTTGCTCAGGGGTACCGGTGTGCTCCTCAGATGACGCTGGCCGCACCGCTCGACGAGGCGAGCATCGACGCACAGCGGTACCGGATCCCTCTCTGCGGCCGGGGACGGGGCCGGCCCGGCCCGTCGGCACGGGCGCCGCGATCGCCGCGTTGGCGGATCGTTGGCGAAAAATTGGCGGGGGTTGCGAGGGTGACGCACCAGAACTTGCCGTGCGCACGACGGAAATGGAGATCTCCGCACATGGTCGCAACCCCCCGCACCGGTGGCTACGTGAAGCGCCTGGTGGCGCTTCTGCTCTCGCTCGTGGCCTCGCTCTCCTTCGCCCAGGTGAAAGCCGCCCCGCCCGCCGAAGCCGCCACCAGCAGCTACTGGTCCATCATCCAGTGGGACATCACCGGGCTGGGCAACGGGAACAACCTGAACGCCGAACGCAACTACCGGGCCATGGTCAACCAGATCAGGACGCTCTCCGGGAGCACCATCGGAACCAACCTGATGCGGACCACCCAGGAAACCGAGCGCTACATCGAGATCAGGGTTGTCGACTTCAACGACACGGCCAACAACCACCGAGTCTCGCTCTACCTTCGCCTCGATAACCTCTACCTCGACGGTTTCACCATCGTGGGACACAACTACATGTTCAGCGACGCCCCGGCCTATCTCACGACCCGGTTCGGCAACTACTACCCGAACTCCAATGCCCTCTTCCAGCGGATGCCGTACTCCTCGCAGTACGGATCCCTCGCCAATGCCGACACCCGCGGCCGGCAGGAGTTCGACGGACCGCACTTCGGGGACGTCATTCGGACGCTCCAGGGTTTCAACCAGAACAACTGGTACGGCGCCCGCACCGCGCTCGCCGCCATCATCGGGGCAACCGCCGAAGCGGCCCGTTTCGGCTGGATCGAGAACCGGATCGCCAATTCGATAGGCTCCGGCGGGGAGTTCGACGGCACCGCCACCTACGACTACATCGGCGGTTTTGGAACCGACCTCCAGACCAACTGGGACGACCTGTCTGAAATCGTCTACCGGCAGCAGAACGGCTCCGGAAACATTCCGTCCGTCAACATCAACAACCGCGTTTACCGCAGCATCAGCGACATCGTCAATGGGGCAGGTCCGTCGACCCCGAGGATCGGCCCGTTCCTCACCCACGGCAGCGCCCGCTGACGTCCGCGCCGATCCGGTGAGTGACTGACGCGGTCTGCTGGATCTACCGCTGACTGATCGTTCTCAGGTCACCTGGTGACCTGAGAACGATCAGTCAGCTGCGCGTCGGCTGCGGGCGCCGGGTGACGTGCCGCGATGGTCGGCGAGGCCCATGGGAACATCACCCCTGCGCCCCTACTCCCTCCCGCACAACTGCACGCCCACAACGCTCCGAAGAACGACGACCCGACTGCGGGCCGGGGCGTACGAGATCACCCCGACGGCCGAATGACAGGTTCGCCGTCCGGATCGCCATCACCCCGACAGCCGGCGCGAAGGCCCGGGCGGGGACAGCGCGAGCGCGCCGCCCCCCGTACGAGGCCGTGCCACGACGGCTCGTGGTCCGTGTGGGCCTACGAGGTCGCCGGGGTGGCGAGGCGGCGGAGTTCCTTCTTGTCGGGCTTGCCGGTGTCGGTGAGGGGCAGCACGTCGACGAAGTCGATGACGTCGGGCACGTACATCTCGCCCCGGCCGTCGCGGACCAGGGTCCGCAGCTCCTGCGCCGTCACGTTCGCCCCGGGGTTGGGCACCACGGTGGCGTGAACGCGTTCGTGGCCGCCCTCGCCGCGCACCCCGAAGACGGCGCAGTGCCGTACGCCGGGGTGGGTGTGGAGGAAGTCCTCGAGTTCGGTGGTGTACACGTGGCCGCCGACGACGGCGATCATGTCCTTGATCCGGTCGACGACGGAGAGGTAGCCGCGTTCGTCGAGCCGGCCGAGGTCGCCGGTGTGCACCCAGCCGCCTCGCAGGACCTCGGCGGTCAGCTCCGGGTTCTTCCAGTAGCCCTCCATCGCGTTCTCGGACCGAACGCAGATCTCGCCGAGCTGCCCGGTTGGGAGCGCCCGGTCGTCCTCGTCGCGGATCTCCACCTCGACGCCGTCGACCAGCGGGCCGGCGGTGCGCAGCAGGTCGAGGCGGTCGGGGTCGTGCTCGGCGGCGGGCAGCACGCTGACGATGCCGGCCTCGAACTGGCCGTAGGCCTGCTGGAACACCCGGCCGAAGCGGCGGACCGCCTCGGCGATGCGCACCGGCGAGGAGGGCGTGCCCCCGTAGGTGATCTGCCGGAGGCTGGAGAGGTCGGTGGAGTCGGCGTCGGGGTGGTCCAGCACCTGGTAGAGCAGCGGGGGCAGCAGGAAGATGTCGGTGATGCGCTCGCGGGCGACGGTGGCCAAGATCTCGCCGGGGTCGAAGCCGTAGTGGAGCACGACCGTGCCTCCGGTGGCGAGGGTGCCGTCGGCGACGAATCCGGCCGCGTGCGACAGCGGCGTGCACACCAGGTCCCGCCGCTGCTCACCGGTGATCAGGGCGCCGAGCCAGTTGCCCTGCATCCGGGCGAAGGAGCTGCGGATGCCCTTGGGGTGGCCGGTGGTGCCGCCGGAGTGGCGGATGAAGCACAGGTCGTCCGGCCGGGCGGCACTGGCCAGTGGCTCGTCCGACTGGGGCGCGGCCAGGGCGAGCAGGTCGTCGCCCAACTCCGGTTCCCCGTCGCCGGTTTCTCCGAGGACCAGGACGTGCTTGACCGGCACCGCGGCCGCGAGGGCCGCACCGCGCTCGGCGAGGCGGGGGTCGATGATGAAGGCGTAGGTCTCGACGTCGGCCATGATCCGGGCCTGCACGTCGGTGCCCAGCCGGATGTACAGGTGGTTGAAGTGCGCGCCTAGCAGGTTGACGGCGTAGCGGACCGCGACGGTCTCCGGGATGTTGCCGCACAGCAGGGTCACGGTGCGTCCGCGCTCCACGCCCCGCTCGCGCAGCGCACGGGCGAGTCGGTAGACGAGGGAGCGGAACTCCGCGGCCCCGAGCCGTCGTTCGCCGCTGACCAGGACGGCCTGTCCCGGTTCGTCCACCAGTCCGTCGAGGACGATCTCCACGTAGTTGCGGAACTCGGGGTCGCCGTCGCCGGTGGGGTCGGCCGGGCGCGCCTCGGACGTGTTCATCACTGCTGGTCTCCTTGTGACGAGGAGGCACGCACCGCCCGGTTCGGGGGCGAATCGTGCGCGGAGGACTGTTTGCCCTCCGTCAACTACCCACGCCGGAGCGGGTCGTACGCGT
>NZ_JAFLNG010000347.1 GCF_017427025.1 Streptomyces sp. FH025 | reverse complement strand
AGGGCCCGGCCACCGGCCGAGCCGCGGACGCGGTCAAGTTCGCCTATGCCCAGCTCGGCAAGCCCTACGTCTGGGGCGCCACCGGGCCGGGCTCCTTCGACTGCTCGGGGCTCACCGGCGCGGCGTGGAAGGCCGCCGGGGTCTCCCTTCCGCGCGTCTCCCAGGACCAGTGGAACGCCGGCCAGCGCATCAGCCGGGCCGACCTGCAACCCGGAGACCTGGTCTTCTTCTACTCCGACCTGCACCACGTGGGCATCTACATCGGTGACGGCAAGATGATCCACGCGCCGCGCACCGGCAAGAACGTGGAGATCCTCCCGATCGACAGCATGGACGGCCCGTTCATGGGCGGCACCCGGCCCTGAACCCTCCGCCTGTGTCGTTTTCGGTTGGACCTGTCACATTCCGGACGAGTTGTCATCAACTTGTCGTTGGCGACGACTCGGCTCCCGGACCGCGAGGTAGAGCACCTGGTCGATGCCCTCGGCGGCGAACACGCCCCATCGCCAACGCGATCAGGTCTGCGAGTTGGTTTTCTGCGAGCCGTGTCCGTGATCTTGCTCGTTGTCGTTGCAGAGGAGACTGTGGAGCGCAGTGGGCGTGGCTTGTCGCCGATAGGGTGCTACTCCCGAAGCTGTTGAGGAGGATGCCATGCGGCGAGGAACCCCTGAGTACGAGGCGGCCCAGGAAGCCATGACGGGCCTCCTCCTGGAGCGGGCCCGGAGTCGGGAACGGCGGATCTCCTACAGCGAGTTGAGCCAACTCCTGGCGGACGAAGGTCACAACGTTCCGGCTCATAGTGCAGAGATGGACCTCCTCCTCGCCGACGTCTCCCGCCAGGAGAGCCCTAACGGCATCAGGGCCATGCTCAGCGCCATGGTGGTGTTCAAGGACCCGAACAAGCAGGAACCCGGCGCAGGGTTCTACCGCCTAGCACGGGAGGAGTTTGGACGCACGGGCGACAATCTGAGCATCTGGATCAAGGAGCTGGAGTACCTGGAACGCGACTATGGTCAGCGCTGAGGGGGCCCGCTCGATGGTTGCAGGGCGGCCAGCACCCCAGCTGTGTTGCCGAGATGATGGACGGGATGCCGCTCGCCGCCCACTACGCGAGGTGGACCACCTTCGGGCCCGACACGACGATAGGGGTACCCGCTGCGATCAGCGCTTCGCCACGTCGATTTGCCGAACTCCATTGGCGTGCGGTTCGGAGGCCCGGTGGCGGCCTCATCGCGGGCCGTCGCCGATGGCGGATGGGACGGTCATCCGGATCGAGCGGCTCATCGATCTGCCTGGGCACCTCTGACTCGGCGTGCGGCGGCTGGTGCGCGCCCCCTTGAGGTGCGGGTCGCACCGGTTGTCGCGAAGCCTTGACACTGCGTCACGGGCCGAGAACCCTGGTGCTGTACTCCAGGGACGTGAGGGACACGGCATGCCATGGGTTGACGAGAGCAGGCGCCACCAGGGTTTCCCGGCGGCGGTGTTGGCGGACGGCAGCGAGCCGGCGCCGTTGCCGGACGGGCGCACCACCTGGTGGCTCTACAACGGTGCGGATGGTCCTCGGGCCGCTGCGGTGCGCGGTGGTTGCAGCTGCGGCTGGCGGGGTGAGCAGGTGCACCTGTTGGACTTCGGCGACGACGCGGCGACCGAGGCGGTGGGCGAGGCCACCGGGCCGTTCGCGGACTGGGAGTGGCACGTCGACCTGGCCGAGGGTGTGGTGCCGCACGAGGTCGAAGAGCTGGTCGCGGCGCTGGTGGACCGGATCTGCGACCTGACGGAGAGCCGGCCGTACGCCGCTGCCCGTGCGGCCGCCCGGTTCGAGCGCGCCGCCGGTTCGACCGCGCTGCTGGCCGGCCGCAGGGCCCGCAGCAACCTGATGACCTGGGAGTACATCGGCCGCGCCTTCGGCTGCGGGCCGGAGGAAGCGCTGGAACGGTTCGGCGAGACGCTCGACGGCGTCGATCGGGGTGAAGAGGTGTAGGCCGTCAGCCTTCACGCGTCGCCGCGCAGGCGGCCGGACGCGGGCGTACGGTCAGCACTCCGTTCCACCCGTGGCCCGTCTCCCGGGGGATGAACCGCATCCGGCACTCGTCCGGTCCGCAGGCGTGGCTTGCCCGATCCCAGATGAGGTCGGGCCCTGCAATCGCATCGCCCAGAAGGCGGGGAATGCGTTCGTCGTGGACGGACGTCCTGGAGGTGACGACGCGGTCGAGCAGCCAGTCGACGCCGTGCTCGACTTCTGAGCTGGAGATCCTCAGCTCCAGGTGGCCCTCCAGACGCGTCCAGATCCCGGGGCGGCGCAGCAGTGTGCTGGCCAGGAACTGTGAGGTCCTGACCGGCGGCGTGACGGGGCCGGGCTTCTGCTGGCTCACCCGCCGAACGGCCCTGCGCCCATGCCTGAGCTTCGGCTTGGGCAGCGGCGAACTGGTGCTCCACAGCACCCGGTGCCCTCGCGCTGTGGTGGCTGCGGCATGCTCCGCCAGGATTTCGGTCAGGTCAGCACCCTCGGTCCACAACCGCAACTCCCCGCTGGCCTGCCTGTGGTCGAAGGCCAAGTCGCCGACTGCCGGGACTCGCGTGTTGGTGCTGGTTGCCGTAGTGGCGCGTGGCGAGTTGTATAACAAGCGCACACACGGAGTGACCAGCGTGGGATAGTTGGCGCAAGTGGCGTTGTTGTGTCCAGGTGGGCCAGGTGGGGGAACGTTGGCGCAGTGGCTGGAGCAGCTGGTCCAGGCAGTGGACGAGGTGCTGGTTGGTGAGGGCCGCTCCGGTGGCCGAGCGGAATCCTCGCGGCACACGAAGGTCGGGGAGGTTCACTACCTGGAGGACGGCTGGTACGGCCTGCCCACCTATGGGAGCCGGATCGACCCCGACGACCTCCAGGACATGCGGCTGGCCACCGGGGCCGGGCCTGACGACCGGCGGGCGCGGTCGTTCACCGTCCTCGGTTGGCGGGTCGAGCCGGAGCGGGTCCGCCTTCAGGTGGCGGCCCACGCACCCCGGAGCGGATTGGCGCTGTGGGCGGTCCGGCGTCCGGCCGACTTCCTGTACCGCTCACTGCGTGAAGCGCTGGCGGCCTTGCCGGACACCGGGCTCGCGGAACGGCTGGTCGGCGGCCGGGTCGACGCGGTCGCGCCTGCGGAGAGCTCCGCCTGCGGTGGCGTTCTGAAGGGCGGCCAGGCACAGGCGTATCTGGCCTGTACCTCTCCGGGTTTGCGGCTGGTCTGGGGGCCGCCCGGCACCGGGAAGACGACCGTGTTGACCCGGGCGCTGAGCGACCTGGCCCTGCGGGGCAAACGGGTCCTGCTGGTCTCCGGCACCAACGTGGCGGTGGACAACGCATTGGAGGGCGTGCTCAAGGAGCGTTCTTCGCTGCCGCCCGGCCTGATGGTCCGGGTCGGCTCTCCCGCGCTCCGCCAGGTGGCCGAGGACCCGCGGGTTTCGCTGCCCCTGCTGGTGCGGGCGAAGGTGGCGGAGGCCGAGCAGGCGGTGCAAGGGATCGCTGAGCAACTCGCCACCCTGGCGAGCGAACCGGCGCTGACCGAGCTGCGTGAGACCGAGACCCGACTCGCCGGCTTCGATCCCGACGCGTACGAGCAGGCCAGGAGCCGTCTTGCCCACGGCGTTCTGGTGGAGCGTCTCGCGACCGAACTGGAGGCAGCCGAAGCGGGCGAGGCGGACGCCCGGACCCGGAGCGTGCAGGCGGCCGGCGAGCATCGGGAGGCGCTGGGGCGCTGGGAGAGCTGGGCGCCTCAGCGGGCCCTGCTGGAGCAGGTGGCGCAGTGGCTGGCCGAGATCGAGAAGGGGGAGGAGAGCCAGCAGCAGCTGCGGGCGGCGTTGTTCGACGCCGAGGCCGCGCTGGCCGCTCTGGACACGGAGGAACGCGAACTCGACGGACGGGGCCGCCTGCGGAACAGGCGGCGGCGTGGCGAGATCCAGCGCGAACGAGCCGAGCAGGCCGAGCGCCGAGGCGCCCTCCAGCAGCAGGTTGCCCAGGCCGCCGAGACCTACTCCGCCCACCACGAGGTACTGCGTCGGCGCATCGCCGAGGCGCAGGCGCAGGCCCATCCCGTCGATGACACCGTGCTGCGCCTGCAGCTGGCCCTGATCGATTCGACCGCTGCCGACCAGGCCAAGCTGGACCAGGATCTCACGCTCGCCCAGCAGACGGTGCTGGCCGCCGGGCACCGGCTGCGGACGGCCCGGCAGGATCACCATCCCCGGCCTGAGGACGCCGATCTGGTGGCGACCTCCGATCGCGCCGGACTCCCCACCCTGGCTGTCCGGCTCGGCGAACTGCGGGCCTCCTGCGCCGGACTGCTCTCCAGACAAGGAGAGTTGGAGCGCGAACACGAGCGGCTCGTGCGGGAGCTGGCGCGTCGGCGCTCCCAGGCCGAGCCCGAACTGATCCGCGGGGCGAGCGTGGTGGCCACCACGCTCGCCCGGCTGCGGCTCAACCGGACCGTGGCCGAAGGGCCTTATGACGTCGTCCTGATCGACGAGGCCGGGGCCGCCCTGCTGCCCGAACTGATCGTCGCGGTCGCCAAGGCCAAGGAGACCGTCGTCCTGTTCGGCGACTTCTGCCAGCTCGGCCCGGTCATGCCCAAGCGCGTGCCGAAGCAGCCGGAGCTGGAGCGCTGGATCCGCACGGACTGCTTCGAACTGGTGGGCATCCGCACACCCGCCGAGGCCTTGGCGCACCCCGGCTGCGCGGCGCTGCTCACCACGCACCGGTTCGGACCCGACACCACCGACCTGGTCAACCGGATCGCCTACGGCGGCATGCTCAAGTCGGCCCGCCCGGTGCGGGACCGCACCCTCGACCCGGAGATCATCCTGGTCACCACCGACGGGCTCGGCGAGGGTGACGACGGAATCGCCTCCGCACGGCGGGTGCCGGGCGAAGGGGGCCGCTGGTGGGTGGCCGGCAGTCTGCTGGCGACCGCGTTGGCCGAGCGCCACCACGACGAGGGTGAGAGCGTCGGCATCGTCACGCCGTACAGGCTGCAGGCCCAGGTGACGCACGATTGGCTCCACGACCAGGGCCGGCTCTTCCGTACGCCCGCGGTGGAGGTGGGTACGGCACACAGCTTCCAGGGCCGGGAGTTCGACGTGGTCATCCTGGACCTGGTGGAGGACGGTGTACTTCCAGGATGGACCGCTGCCGGTGACTTCAAGGAGGCGTGGTCCTACGCCAAGACCGGAGCCAGGCTCTTCAACGTGGGTGCGACGCGGGCCCGTCAACGTGTCTACGTGCTCGCAGCCTGGGACGCCCTGGCCAGAGCGGGCAACGGGACGGTACTGGCACAGTTGCGCGACATGGCGCGAGCGGAGCCCGAGGCGCTGGTGCGCGGCGTCCGTTCCCATCAACTCCTCGGTCTGCCCGCCACCGACTCGCCGGGGCTGAACCCGCTGCAGCAGGAGATCTGGCAGGCATTCGAGGGCCACGTCCGGTACACCGCCATCCACGACGAGGACACCTACTACCCTGACGCCCTCGATGCCATCGACCAGGCCCGCCACAGCATCTGGCTCTGGTCGCCCTGGTACACCAAACGCATGTGGGAGGTTCTTCCGCGGCTTCACGACGCGCGCCGCCGAGGTGTGCGGGTCCACCTCTTCGTCACCAACGAGAGCGACAGCCTGCTGCAGGGCCAGCTGGCGAAGGAGGCCACCGCGGCTGATGCCGCCCGCCGGCTGCCCGAACTCAGGGCGGTGGCCGACACCGTGGTGGAGATCAAGGACATGCACCAGAAGATCCTGGTGATCGACGAGCAACTCTGCTTCCTCGGCAGCCTCAACACCTTGTCCCACGCGCCTGGCGGTCAGGGGCGGCGGGAGATCATGGTCCCGTTCCGGGGAAGCCGCTTCGCCCGCCACATCCTTGAGCACGAGAACGCAGAGCTTCTGCTCCACCCGCCCGTCTGCCCCGACCACGGGGCCCAGGCCGAACTGCGCAAGTACACGATCCCGTCCAAGCGGCGCCCCGCAAGGCCCCCGTACACGACCAGCCACCCGGCCCAGCGCTACTTCGTCTGGGCCTGTCCCACGCACACCGCCGTGACCAAAAGCGACGGCACCGCCGGCACGGTCGGCTGCGACAGGCGGAAGGCTCTGCGCCCTGACGAAGCCGGGTACCTGAGGAACAAGCCGCCGCTGTAGCGAATCAGCCCGCTCCCACCCCCACATCACCCGAAGCGGGCTGACCACGTCTCGCGGGCCTTGTCGAGCGACCGGGCACTGCGGCGGACGTGGCTGCGAAGCGTGCGTTCAGGGTCTTCGTGGTCGATGAGATCGGCCGGGTGGAGTCGGTCCTGGCGTCGGCGGATCCGTTGCGGCTGCGAAGGCCGTGATCGGTGGTTGGGCGAGGGGAGGGGAGGGCGGCCCGACTCGGCGTCGGTTCCGGTGGGGCCGCCCCTGGGCAGCGGCACGCTTCCGGCGGTGCCACCGCGATGCAAACCTTAGCAGTTGCTAAGATTGGCAACTACGAGGAAGGGGATCGGAATGGGTGTCTCTCCGTGTCGGCGTGTTCGGGGGCCGCTCGCTCCGTTCGTGGTGCCAGGCGGTTTCGGAAGCCTGGTGGCACGGGGGCGGAATCCGCGCACACCGGGCGGCTGTCCTGGTCCCCAGCCTCCGGTGGGCAGCCGGGGCCTCCTCGTGGTGGCTCATCGCCGCCCCGCGTGTGCGGGAAAGGGGCGGCGATGAGCATCCAATGGGAACTGGAGGACGTCGACGGCGTCGGCGTGCTGCGCGTGTCCGGGTTCCTGGGCGAGCAGGCGGTGCACCGCTTCGAGGGCGCCGTCGACTGGGTCCGGGCCCGCTGCGCCGGGCCGGTCGTCCTCGACCTCACGGCGTTGCGCGGCTGGAACGGCGCGGGTGAGGCGGCCCTCGTGAACGCGGCCGCGCTGGTCGGTTCCGACCGGGGCGCGTTGGCGGTGTGCGGGCTGGGCGAGCGGTGCACGCCGGCGCTGCTGGCGTGCTACGGCCTCGGCGTGATCCGACTCTTCCCGGACCTGGAGACCGCGCTCGCCGCACTGGCGGCGGGATGATCACCCGCGGGTGGAGTTGCTAGAGTCGGCAGTGATGACGTTCTTCACGGCTTGTACCGGACGGGGACGGTGAGCCCGGTGGACACGACCACCCCGCGACAGCCGTCGGTCGTGAGCGTGCCGCTCTACCAGCACAAGGCGGAGTTCTTCAAGACGCTCGGCCACCCGGCGCGGATCCGGGTGCTGGAGCTGCTGAGCGAGCGCGAGCAGGCCGTCGCCGAGCTGTTGCCCGAGGTCGGGATCGAGGCGGCGCACCTGTCGCAGCAGCTGGCGATCCTGCGTCGCACCGGGTTGGTCGCCTCCCGCCGGGACGGCGCCACGGTGCTCTACCGCCTCACCACGCCCGAAGTCGCCGACCTCCTCGCGGTCGCCCGGTCGATCCTCGGCACCCTGCTGACCGACCGCGCAGAGCTCCTGGACGAGCTGCGCGGCGACACCGGGACGGCCTCGCCCGGGGCGTAGGCCGGACCACCTCCTCGCTGACGTCGGCACCTGCGGTCATCGGCGCCGTGGGGTGTCAGGGGGCGATGGGCAGGCGGACGCGGACGGTCTTGCCGCCGCTCGGGTCGGGGTGGACGCCGAGCCGGCCGCCGAGGTGGCGGGCGAGGTCGGCGACGGCGGCCAGGCCGCCCGTGTCGCCTGGTTCGGGGAGGTCGAGCAGGGCCGGGTCGCCGTCGAGGATGGCGACTTCCAGGTGGGCGTCGGTGACGGCGATGAGCAGTTCGAAGGACGGAGACCGCCGTCCGGCGTGCCGCACCGTGTTGGTGACCAGTTCGGTGACGGCGAAGACGGCGGCGTCGTGGGTCGTCGTCCTCGGCGGGATGCGCCAGCCGGTGAGGAGGGTCACCGTGATCCGGCGCACGATCCTGGCGGCGGCCCAGGTGCTGGCCAGGCTCATCCGGTAGTGCCGGTGGTCG
>NZ_JAFLNG010000346.1 GCF_017427025.1 Streptomyces sp. FH025 | reverse complement strand
TGGCCGCGCCGGGTCGGCGTCTCGGTCGGCGCCCTGGTCGCCACCGCCGCCGCCGTGCTGGTGCTGCGCTTCGGCGTCGAGGGCGTGGCCCTCGCCGAGAGCGGCGGCTTCGTGAACGGGCTGCTGACCGCCGCCATCGCGGTCTGCTCGATGATGGCCGTCCGGCGAACCTGGAAGGTCCTCACCGAGGGCAAGGAGCAGCTGACCGGCTGGATGGCCGAGGACAAGTCGCTCGGCGCGGTCTGGCTGATCGGCGGGGCCGGCAGCCTGGCCGCCTACTTCGCCCGCAGCCTGGTCGAGGCCCCCGGCGAGTCGGTCAAGCGGGCCGCGCACCGGCGGGCCGTCGAGCAGTACGAGAAGCGCCAGGCGGGCCGCAGCGGCCGACCCGGCGGGAAGCGCAAGCGCTGACGAGCGCCGGCCGCGGCTGACCGTGCCGTACCCGCGGTTCGTCCGGGATCGCGCCGGTGCTCAGCCCTTGCCGCGGGCCTGCTTCACCGAGCCCACCACCCCGGCGATCACCAGCAGCAGGCCGGCCGGCAGGAGCGAGACGAAGAAGGCCCCGATCAGGCCGGGGTCACCGAGGAACACCTGCGCCAGGGTGTTCAGCACCAGCAGTCCGCCGGCCGCAGGGAGGGCCGCCCGCCACGGGTGCGCGTCCGCCCAGCGGCGCAGCCGTCGGTCGCCGGTGTCGCGGCGCAGTTGCCCGCCGACGGTGCCGACCAGGAAGAAGAAGAACAGGGCCCAGCCGGCCGGTCCGGCCAGCATGCTGAGCGACCAGTCGCCGGAGATCGCCTCGACCCCCAGAGCGGTCGCCCCCACCACCGCACCGACTCCCGTGGCGGTCCGCCACGGGCCCACGGTCGCCGAGGCGACGGCGAGTTGCCGGTTCTCACGTCGGGACATTTCGTCGTGTGCCATAGGTCCACGGTGCGCCCGCGCGGGGCCGGAGGCCATAGGGGAAACCCCCGAGTTTTCTCCCTAGGGGCGAGGGGCTCCGAAGGGGCCGGCGACCACGGACCGGACGGTGCCGACGGGCGTCGCCGCGCGGTGCGAGGATGGCCGCAGTACCGAGGCAAGGAGCGGACCATGGGCAGCAGCGCAGCACACGGACAGAAGATCGCCTTCCTGGGCACCGGCAAGATCGGCGAGGCCCTGCTCTCCGGTCTGCTGCGGGCGGGCAAGGCCCCGGCGGACGTGCTGGTGACCGCCCGTCGCCCCGAGCGCGCCGCCGAACTCACCGCCCGCTACGGCGTGGTGGCCGTCTCCAACGCCGAGGCCGCCAAGCTGGCCGACACCCTGATCCTCGCGGTCAAGCCGCAGGACATGGGCACCCTGCTGGAGGAGCTGGCCCCGCACATCAGCCCGGACCGGCTGGTGATCTCGGCCGCGGCCGGCGTCCCGACCGCCTGGTTCGAGGAGCGGCTGGCGGCCGGCACTCCGGTGGTCCGGGTGATGCCCAACACCCCGGTGCTGGTGGACGAGGGGATGAGCGTCATCTCCGGCGGCTCGCACGCGACCGAGGAGCACCTGGTACGGGCCGAGGAGATCTTCAGTTCGGTCGGCAAGGCGCTGCGGCTGCCCGAGTCCCAGCAGGACGCGGCCACCGCGCTGTCCGGCTCCGGCCCGGCCTACTTCTACTTCCTGGTCGAGGCGATGACGGACGCGGGCATCCTGCTCGGCCTGCCCCGGCAGGTGGCGCACGACCTGATCGTGCAGTCGGCGATCGGCGCCTCGGTGATGCTGCGCGACTCCGGCGAGCACCCGGTGAAGCTGCGCGAGGCGGTCACCTCCCCGGCCGGCACCACCATCGCGGCCATCCGCGAACTGGAGAACCACGGGGTGCGGGCCGCGCTGCTCGGCGCCCTGGAGGCGGCCCGGGACCGCTCCCGGGAGCTGGCCTCCGGCGGGAAATGACCGCTGCGCGACCCCTCCCGCAATCGCGGCGCACCGCCTACGCTCTCGGCCAACATCGTCCTACCGGGCGGTAGCGAGGTCGTCTGGAGGTCCGTGTGAGTGCCGTACCGTCCTCGCAGCCCCTTTCGTCCGCAAGGGCGCCCGGCCTGCGCGCCGGGCGGGCCGCGCTCGCCGTCAGCTTCCTGCTCCAGGGCACCGTCTTCGCCCTGCTGGTCACCTGCATCCCGGAGATCCAGCACCGGTACGGGCTGAGCGACGCGCTGCTGCCGGCCTTCCTGGCCGCGGTGCCGGTCCTGGCCGGGGTGGGCTCGATCCTCTCCGAGCGGCTGGTGAAGCGCACCGGCGCCCGGGCCGTGCTGAGGGTGGTCCAGCCGGCCGTCTGCCTCAGCCTGGCGGGTGCCGGGCTGGGCGACACACTGTGGCAACTCGCCCTCGCACTGGGAGCGTTCGGGCTGCTGGTGGGCGCGCTGGACGCCAGTATGAACATGCTCGGGGTGGGGCTGCAGCACCGCTACGGCCGCTCGATCATGATCGGCTTCCACGCCGCGTTCAGCCTCGGCGGCATCCTCGGCGCGGCGATCGCCGGCCTCGGCTCGCACTACGACCTCGGGCTGCCGGTGCTGTTCGGCACGGCCGCGGCGGTGGTCGCCCCGCTCGCGGTGCTGACCGGCACTCTCCCCCAGCCTTCGGCCGGGGGGACCCCCACCGCGGGCCCGGCCGAACTCGGTGACGCCGTACGGGAGGCCGCCGAGGCCGCCGCCCGCTCCATCCCCTGGCGGCCGCTGCTGCCGCTGTGCCTGGCCATGGCCTTCGCGTACATCGCGGACGCCTCGGTCTCCAACTACAGCGTCAAGTACCTCACCGACGGCCTGGGCAGCCGCGAGGACCTCGCCAAGCTCTCCTACCTCGGCTACATGGTCGCGATGCTGCTCGGCCGGGCCCTCGGTGACCGCGCGGTGCAACGCTTCGGCGCCGTCCCGGTGGTGCGCACGGGTGCCGCGCTGGCCGCGCTCGGCTTCGGGCTGGCCGCCGTCGCGCCCGCGGCCTGGGCGGGCATCGCCGGCTTCACCGTGCTCGGCTTCGGCATCTGCGCGATCATCCCGCAGGTGTTCGCGGCCGGCGGCAGGCTCTTCCCGGCCGACTCGGACGCCGCCGTGGCCCGGCTCAACCTCTTCAACTACGTGGGCTTCCTGATCGGTTCGCCGCTGGTCGGGGCGATCGCCGACGCGAGTTCGTACCGCTGGGCGCTGCTCGCCCCGATGGTGCTGGTGCTCGCCGTGCTGCCGCTGGCCGACCGCTTCGCTCCGGCGCCGGCCGCGCCCCGGGCCCCCGCCGTCGCGTGACGGCGGGGGCGGTCGACGGGGCGGGGGTCAGCTGATCACGGTCTGGAGCTCGGGCAGGCCCTCGGCCCAGAGGCGGTCCTTGCTGTACCCCGGGGCGTCCGACCCGTACTCGGCGTAGACGTACGGGGCCAAGTTCAGCACGTAGGGCCCGGTCCAGGTCGGTGTGGAGGTGATCTGGACGGTGACCGTGACGGTGCGGGTGTCGCCCGGTGCGATCGGCGTTCTGAGGTGGAAGGCGGCGTTGCTGTTGAAACCGCCGAACGTGCAGTCCGTGCTCTCGCCGCCGCACCCGATGGGGGTGACCACGTCCTGCCGCTGGTTGGTCGGCCAGGTCGGCTGGATGTGCACGTAGGCGAAGGAGATGGCGTTGGTCTCGGTGTTGGTGAGGGACAGCGTCAGGGTCAGCCGGTCACCCGGCGCCGCCGTCTTCTTGTCGACGGAGAACGCGGTGCCGCTGATCGGGTCGAGGGCGGAGGCCGGTTGGGCGGCAAAAATCATGCCAAGTCCCAGTAGTGCAGCGAGAATTACCCCAAGGCGTCGCACGCTGAATGGCTTCATGGCGGAGAGGATAGGGAGTTGTGAAGGCCCTGTCTGCACTTCCTTCACGCCATCGCCAAGCGTCGCGGCGAGCCCTGGCCCCCGCCGTCGCGTGACGGTGGGGGCGGTCGACGGGGCGGGGGTCAGCTGATCACGGTCTGGAGCTCGGGCACTCCGTAGGTCCAGCTCTGGTCCTTGGCCGTGGTCGTGCCGCCGACCTGGCCGAACTCGTAGTAGACGTAGGGCGCCCAGTTGAGCGTGTACGGCGCGGTGCCCCACGCCGGAGTGTCGGTGATCTTGACGGTGAGCGTGACGCTCTTCGTCGCGCCCGGTGCGATCGGCGCGTTGAAGTGGAAGCTGGCGCTGTTCCCGTTGACCGCGCAGTCGGAGGTGTCGCCGGTGCAGCTGACGACGGTGAACGCTCCGGCCTGCGTGTTGGCCGGCCAGGTCGGCTGGACGGACTCGTAGGCGAAGTAGATGGCGCTGTTCTCGGTGTTGGTGAGGGACAGCGTCAGGGTCAGCTGGTCTCCCGCCCTGGCCGTCGACTTGTCGACCGCGAAGGTGGTGCCGCCGACCGCGGCGGAGGCCGGCTGGGCGGCAAAGAACAGCCCAAGTCCCAGTATTGCAGCGAGAATTACCCCAAGGCGTTGCACGCTGAATGACTTCATGGCGGAGAGGATATGGAGGCGTGAAGCATTTGTCTGCACCGCCTCAACACCAGCCCCAACGCCACCCCCGGTGCGCCCTGGCGGCCACCCGGCCGCCTCCACCCGCTACGGTGGAGGCCATGCCCGAAGCCGAGCGTGACACCCCCTGCGGCCTGCACCTCTTCTGGGACGAGGCCGTCACCGCCTACGACTTCGGCCCCGGCCACCCGATGGACCCGACCCGGCTGGCGCTCACCATGCGCCTGGTCGAGGCCCTCGGACTGAACACCGGGCCCGGGGTGACGGTGCGGTCCGCGCCGCCCGCCGGGGAGTCCACCCTGGGGCTGGTGCACACCCGGGAGTACATCGAGGCGGTCAAGCACGCCGCCGCCCACCCCGAGCAGCCGGACCCCCGGCACGGGCTCGGCACCGACGACAACTGGTCCTTCCCGGCGGTGCACTCGGCCTCCGCGCTGATCGCCGGCCAGTCCGTGGCCGCCGCCGAGGCGGTCTGGCGCGGCGAGACCCCGCACGCCGTCAACTTCACCGGCGGACTGCACCACGCGATGCCCGGCAAGGCCTCCGGCTTCTGCGTCTACAACGACCCCGCCCTGGCCATCGCCCGGCTGCTCGAACTCGGCGCCGAGCGCGTCGCCTACGTCGACGTGGACGTCCACCACGGCGACGGCGTCCAGCAGGCCTTCTGGAACGACCCCCGGGTACTGACCGTCTCGCTGCACGAGCACCCCGCCACGCTCTTCCCGCAGACCGGCTGGCCCACCGAGACCGGCGGTCCGGACGCCCCCGGCTCCGCCGCCAACCTGCCGCTGCCGGCCGGCACCGGCGACACCGGCTGGCTGCGCGCCTTCCACGCCCTGGTGCCCGAGCTGCTCGCCGCCTTCCGGCCGCAGGTCCTGGTCACCCAGCACGGCGCGGACACCCACCTGGAGGACCCGCTCGCCCACCTCGCCGTCACCGTGGACGCCCAGCGGCTGATCGCCGAGGAGCTGCACGAGCTGGCCCACCGACTGACCGGCGGCCGCTGGGTGGCCACCGGCGGGGGCGGCTACGCCGTGGTGGACGTCGTCCCGCGCACCTGGACCCACCTGGTCGCCACCGCCGCCGGCCGGCCCGTCGACCCGGCCACCGAGACCCCCGACGCCTGGCGCGCCGAGGTCTACCGCCGCACCCGCCGCCCGGCCCCGCTGCGGATGACCGACGGCGCCCGCCCGGCCTGGCGCGACTTCGACGCGGGTTACGATCCGGCCGACCGGCTCGATCAGGCCATCCTCGCGAGCCGCCGCGCGGTGTTCCCGCTGCACGGCCTGCTGGCCTGATCCCGCCGCCCCGGCACCCTTCCGGCCTCACCCCGGGCGGCGGTGCGTACGCCACCTGGTGCGATCCGCCGAGCGGCTACGTACTGCAACGGTCCTATCTCTCACCGTACGAGGACTGCACTTCCCCTCTTCCCACTGGTACCACCCATAACTACTCTGGGGATACACGTGTGCCGGTGGAGTCACCGGAGGGGAAGCCGGTGCCTTGCACACGGGTTAAGGGACGGGTGATGGTCATGAGTTCCGTCGAGCGCCCCCTGCAGGAAGTCGTCTTCCTGACCGTGGCCGAGGTCGCCGCGGTCATGCGGGTGTCCAAGATGACGGTGTACCGGTTGGTGCACAGCGGAGAGCTGCCGGCCATCCGGGTCGGACGGTCCTTCCGGGTGCCCCAGCAGGCCGTGCACGAGTACCTCAAGGAGTCCTACGTGCGGCTCGAGAGCGCGTAGCCACCGGCCGGGCGGGGGCGGGTCCGCAGCCGTGGGCCCCGCCCTCGTTCGCCCCGGATTTCCCGCGAGTTTCCCGGTTCCGGGGAGCACGATTACGGCCCTGGCGCCGTGGACGGTAGGCTAGGCCCTCACGTCAGTCGTATGGACTCCGTCTCTCACGGGCGAGAGTCTCAGTGAGCGAGGGTTGTTCCGTGGGCTCTGTCATCAAGAAGCGTCGCAAGCGTATGGCCAAGAAGAAGCACCGCAAGCTTCTGAAGAGGACCAGGGTCCAGCGTCGCAACAAGAAGTAACGCCTGAGCCTGCGCTTCGGCCCCGCCTTGCGGGGGTCGCCCGCGCACGCGCGTTCAGCGGCGCAGGAAGAACTGATTGGCCCCGCCCTCGCGGGGTTCAAGCGTTCCACCGCCCGCCCTGGCCCCCGTGGCCGGGGCGGGCGGTGTCGTTTCACGGCCCGGTGGGGCGGCGCGGTACGGTGCACGCAGGCCGCTCGGTCGAGGGAATGGGGTGCAGCACCGTGGGCGTCGTCGTGCTGGTCACCGGCGTGGCACGCCATCTCGGTGCCCGCTTCGCCGCCGAGGTCCGACGCCGGCCGGGGGTGGACCGGGTCGTCGGGGTGGACGTGCAGCCGCCCGGTCGGCCGGTCGAGGAGCCGGACGGCCCCGCCGCGCCGTACACCTTCCACCAGCTCGACCTCCGTCGCCCGGTGCTCTCCCGGGTGCTCGCCGAGCACCGGGTCGACACCGTGGTCCACCTCAGCGTCAGCGCCACCGGCCTGGGCTCCACCAACCGCTCCGCGGTGAAGGAGTCCAACGTCATCGGCACCATGCAGCTGCTCGGCGCCTGCCAGAAGGCCCCCGGGGTGCGCCGGCTCGTCGTGAAGTCCACCACCGGCGTGTACGGCTCCGCGCCCCGCGACCCGGCCGTGTTCAGCGAGCGGATCCAGCCGAAGGACCCGCCCGGCGGCGGTTTCGCCAAGGACGCGGCGGAGGTCGAGGGCTACGTCCGCGGCTTCGCCCGGCGCCGCCCGGACGTCGCGGTCACGGTGCTGCGCTTCGCCAACATCCTCGGACCGAACGCCGACACCCCGCTCAGCGAGTACTTCGCGCTGCCGGTGCTGCCGACCGTGCTCGGCTACGACCCCAGGCTCCAGTTCGTGCACGAGGACGACGCCGTCGCGGTGCTCTGCCGGGCCTCCGACGCGCCCGCGCCGGGCACCGTCAACACCGGGACCTTCAACGTCGCGGGGGAGGGCGTGCTGCTGCTCTCCCAGTGCGCCCGCCGGCTCGGCCGCCCCACCCTGCCGCTGCTGCTGCCCGCAGTCAGCTGGATGGCGGTGCTGGCCCGGCAGACCCGACTGGTGGACGTCTCCCCGGAGCAGCTGCGACTGCTCACCCACGGCCGGGTCGTGGACACCACCCGGCTGCGGGAGACCTTCGGCTACCGCCCGGCGTTCACCACTCCGGAGGCCTTCGCCGACTTCGCCGCCGCCTGCGGCCCGGGGCTGCTGCCGCCCGAGCGGCTGGCCGCCGTCACCGACCGGCTGACCGCCCTGCTCGGGCCGGGCGAGCCCGCCGCGGTACCGGACGCCGTACCGAACCGCCCCCGCCGACCGAGGAGCTGAACCGCGATGAGTGCCGCCGCCGAGAACGCGCCGGGCGAGGCCAAGGTCATCCCGATCGAGTCCGCTCCCAGCTGGAGCTCGCCCCAGGGCCCGGGGCTGGCCGACCGGATCGCCGGGGCCGTCGGCGGG
>NZ_JAFLNG010000345.1 GCF_017427025.1 Streptomyces sp. FH025 | reverse complement strand
CCCCGCAGCTCGGATGGCTCCGCACCCACGAGCTGTACCCGCCCGCGCGCGGGCTTGATCTCCGCCCACAAACCGGGGACACGCTCCGCACGCGACGCGGTGGCGGCCTTCGGCGCCGTTTGCGCGAGATTGATCGCCGCTCGTCTCCGCTCCGGACAGCGCTCCGGCTCTCAGGCCGCCTCACCGGCGGACTTGCAGGCTCGCCCCCGAGCGGGCCGTGGTGGTCGACACCGACCCCGAGCGGGCGCGCGCCACCGCCCGCGCCTACGCGGCCGTCTATCTGGGCCTGCCCACCTACGTCAACAACCTGCGCGAACTGGGTTTCACGGAGGCCGACTTCAAGGACGGAGGCACCGTACAGCCCATCGCCGACACCCTGGAGCAGCAACTGCGAGACCTGGGTCTCCTCGCCCCCGTCCTGATGCCCAGCTGAACCCGCCGCGCGACCGCCCACCGGCGGCAGCCCTCGGGCGGTGGACCCTCGGCGTGCGAGGGTCCACCGCGTGCCTCCTGCCTGCCTTCCGCCTGCCTAGACGAAGTTCTTGTCGATCAGCATCTGCAGCACGTTGACGTGGAAGTCCGGGAAGTCCATCGGCACGATGCCGAACCGGGCGCGCTGCTGGGTGCGGGCGTTCAGGTACGGGTAGATCGTGCGGTCCATCAGGGACTGCGAGCTGGTCTTGGGCCAGTAACCTCCCGCGTAGGAGAGGAAGTTGACGAACATCTTCGAGTAGCCCGGGTTGAGGAAGGCCTTGTCGAACTGGGCGACGATGCGCTGGCCCTTGGTCCCCAGGGGATCGGTGCCGCCGGTCTGCCAGAGGTCCTGGGTGTCGAAGTAGCCGTTCTCGCCGCTGGACCAGTCGATCAGGGCCCAGGGGTTGGTGAAGTCGGCGAGCAGGACGACCTTGCCCCGGGCGGTGGCGAGGGTCGGCCACCCGTAGAAGTGGAACAGGCCGCGGTAGCCCAGCTCGTTGAAGTAGTGGTTGACCCGCCGCATGAACTCGGTGTCGTCGAGTGACTGGCCGCCGGCGCGCTCGTTGCGCAGCCGCATCAGGACGGTCTCGCCGGGGTGCGAGCGGAGGAAGGACCGGCACTGGTCGAGCACGTCCTGGAGGCGGATGTGCTGGTAGTTGTCGGAGTGGTAGATCCCGAGTTCGTCGGGCGCGCCCTGGAGGCCGTTGCAGCGGATGTCGAGGAAGCGGACGCCCTCGGTCAACTGCTGGGGGATTCCCCAGTTCTGGGTGTGCGACCACTCGGTGCCGTAGGCGGGGTTCTCGCAGCAGGAGTCGTGGGTGCCCGGGATGGTGAGGTCCAGGAGGGAGGTGCCGCCGTTCAGGCGGCTCATCCAGTCCTCCGTCGGCAGCCCGCGCGGGGTGGTCGAGCCGGCGGCCGAGGCGCTGCCCGGCAGGGCGAGGCCTCCGACGGCGGTGGCGCCGAATCCAACGCCCCACCTGAGAAGTTCACGACGTGCGATGCCCATGGTGCGACTCCTTGAAGTCCGGTCGGTCGTTCGAGGCGTGCGCTGTCATCGTGGAGTACGCGGCCACTGTTCTGACAGGTTCACGACGTTACGATCCGGGTCCGGGTCCGAGTGGCACCGGCCGAGCGGCGGCGGCCGGAAGGCGGCCGGGCAGGCGGTCGGAAGGCAGCCGGAGGGCGGTAGGAGGGCTGAACGGCCTTCTTCGGATTCGAGCGGGGCTCTAGCGGAGGGTCAGTAGGCTGCCCGCCGCCACGAGATCCCTTGAGGCTCTATTTGCCCCATCTTTACAAGGACGGTGTCTTCAGGTGCGCGCTTTCGCACGCCAAAGAACAGACAGCCGACGGCGACTGATAGCCATCGGCGTCTCGCTCGCGGTCTCGGTCTCGGTCATCCAGGGCACGGAGTGGGTGTTCGCGCCCCACCCCGCCGCAGCCGCCACGGTTCCGCCTTCGGTACCCAGCGTCACGGGTCTCTCTCCCTGGTCGCTGAACGCCTACAACCAGGTCGGCTACACCACCAGCACGACCCCGACCCTCCGTGCCGTCGCGACGGCCGACGCCGGCACCTACCAGGCCCAGTTCGAACTCACGCCCGACCCGGCCGTCAACGACACGACCTACAGCTACACCGGCCTGTCGGGCCGCACCGCGTCGGGCGCGGTCGCCCTGCTCACCCTCCCGACGGCCAACGGCCTCCCGGACGGCAAGCACCTGCGACTGCGGGTCCGGGCGTACGACGGCACCAACTACGGTGACTGGAGCGGCTACACGGCGTACACCGTGGACACCAACCGGCCCGCCGCACCGACCATCAGCTGCGCCGGCGTCCCGGCCGGCGACTGGACCGCCTCGGTCCCGGACGGCACCCAGTGCACCCTGAGCACCACGGCCGGCGACGGCCAGGGCTACGCCTGGGGCATGGACGACTCGTCCGCCTCCCAGCGGGTGTCGGACACCTCCGGCAGCGGCACCGGCAAGCCGCTGACCATCACCATCGGTGCGGGCACCGGGTGGCACACCCTCTACGCCCGGACGATCGACGCGGCCGGCAACGAGTCCGTGGACACCACCGGGTACAGCTTCGGCGTGGGCGCGGGCCGAGCCGCCCTGCTCACCCCGCTCGGCGGCGAGCGCACCGCGGGCCGGCTCTCGCTGTCCGCCGTCGGCGCCACCGACTACACCGGTGTCACCTACCAGTACCGGCTCGGCGAGACCGACAGCTGGAAGGACGTGCCGGCCGCCAACGTCACCCGGGCCTCCGACGGCTCGGCACTCAGCTGGCCGCTCGCCGTCTCCGGCGGCACCTCGGCGGCCCTGACCTGGAAGGCGACCGACACGCTGGCCGCGGACAGCCCGGTCGACGTCCAGGCGAAGTTCACCAAGGCCGACGGCACCACCGGCTACACCCAGGTCTCGACCGTGACGCTCGACCGGGTCGCGGGCACCGCCCCCGCCCGGGAGATCGGCCCCGGCAACGTCAACCCGCTCACCGGCGACTTCACGCTCAACGCGAGTGACGCGTCGTTCTTCGGCCTGAGCGTCTCCCGCACCGCGTCCTCGCGCCAGCCCGACGCCGGTTCCACCCGGGCCGGCCAGGCGGCGATCTTCGGCCCGCAGTGGTCGTCCGGTGTCCGTGCCGAGCTCACCGGCACCGACTGGGTCGCCGTCGAGCAGACCTCGGCCACCTCGGTCGCCGTGGTGACCGAGGCGGGCCGGCGGATCGGTTTCACCGCCGTCTCCGGCGGCGGCTGGCAGGCCGAGCCCGGCGTCACCAACCTCACCCTGACCGGCTCACCGACCGGCTCCTTCACCCTGAAGGACACCGACGGCCGGACCGTGACCTTCGCCAAGATCGACCCGGCGGCGACCACCTGGGCGTTCGCGAGCAGCTTCCTGGCGACCGCGAACTCCACGACGACCGTCGTCTCGGAGAAGGTCACCGTGAACGGCAAGGTCCTCGCCCGGCCCAAGTACGTCGTCGCCCCGACCAGCGCGGTCACCGCCGCCACCTGCGCCACCACGCCGTCCACCAAGGGCTGCCGGGTGCTGGAGTTCGGGTACGCGACCGCCACCACCGCCACCGCGAGCACCTCCGGCGACTTCGCCGGGCAGGTCAACCGGATCAACCTGTGGGCCACCGCGCCCGGCGCCGCGTCGAGCACCTCCACCACCGTGGCCGCCTACGACTACGACGCCTCCGGCCGCCTGCGCGACGCCTGGGACCCGCGGCTGTCCTCCCCGCTGAAGACCTCCTACGGCTACGACACCGCCGGCCGGGTCACCGGCCTCACCCCTCCGGGCGAGTTGCCCTGGACGATGAGCTACGGCAAGGTCGGCAGCTCCTCGGTGGCCGGTGACGGCATGCTGCTCAATGTCTCCCGGGCCAACCTGGCCGCGGGTTCGGCGAGCACCACCGACGGCACCAACGCGGTCACCACCGTCGTCTACAACGTGCCGATCAGCGGCTCCAACGCCCCGTACCAGCTCGCCGCGTCCGACGTGCGGAGCTGGCACCAGGCCGTCGCCCCGACCGATGCCACCGCCGTCTTCCCGGCCGACCAGGTCCCGGCCTCCAACGACGGCTCGGCCCTGTCCGCCACCTCCTACGGCCGCGCCACGGTCCAGTACGTGGACGCCTCCGGCCGCGACGTCAACGTGGCCCAGCCCGGCGGCTACATCGGCACCACCCAGTACGACCGGTTCGGCAACACCACCCGGTCGCTCAGCCCGGCCAACCGCGCGGTCGCGCTCGGCCTCACCGACGCCGACAAGGCCACCCAGGCCGACCTCGGCATCGCCTCCCTGAGCAGTGCCGACCGCGCGGAGGAGCTGGAGAACTACTCCTACTGGAGCGGCGACGGGGCGCGCGAGCTGGAGACCTTCGGGCCGCTGCACCGGCTCGACCTGGTCTCCGACTTCGTGTCGGGCACCACCGTCCTGATGAAGACCGGCACCTCGGTGACCGGGCGCTCCTGGGCGGTGAAGGAGTACGACACCGGCCGTCCGACCGACGGCACGGCCGTGGTCTCCAACAAGCCGACCATCGTCACCTCCGGTCTGAGGGTCCGCGGCTACGACTCGCTGCTGACCAACAAGCGTGTCACCGAGACCCAGTACGACTGGGCCAAGGGCGTGCCCACGCTGAACATCCAGGACGGCTCCGGCGTCGCCCTCAGCTACGGCACCGGCTACGACGCGCAGGGCCGGGTCGTCAGCCAGGACCTTCCCGGTGCCAACGGCGCGGGCGCCGGCTCCCGGGTGACGGTCTACTGGCAGGGCGACGGCACCGGCTGGTGCAAGGGCCGCCCGGAGTGGGCCGACCAGGTCTGCTGGACCGGCCCGGCGGGCAGCGTCACCGGCGGCGGCACCAACCCGACGCAGACGCCCGACATCTACTACGAGTACAACCGCTACGGCCAGGTCGCCGAAACGGACGAGACCGGCGGCAGCTCGTACCGCAACACCTTCCTCGGCTACGACAGCGCGGGCCGGCTGGTCAGCACCCACATGACCGGCAACCTCGGCCAGCCGATCCCGGACGTCACCACCACCTACGGCTCCACCGACGGACGGATCACGAGCACCTCGTCCACCGGCGGCGGCACGGTCAGCCGCACCTACGACAAGCTCGGCCGGGTGATCTCGTACACCGACGCGGACGGTGCCACGACCACCACCGGTTACGACCAGCTGGGCCGAATGACCACCGTCTCGGACAGCGTTCCGTCGACCACCACCTACGGCTACGACTCGGCCACCGAGCCGCGCGGCCTCCCGACGAAGATCGTCGACTCGGTGGCCGGCACGTTCACCGCCACCTACGCGGCGAACGGCACCGTCGCCACCGAGCACCTGCCCGGCGGCTACACCCTCAGCCAGTCACAGGACACCGCCGGACTGACCGTCAACCGCACCTACACCAAGGACGCCGACGGCAGCACCGTGATGTCGGACAGCGTGACCCGCTCGGTCTTCGACCAGGTCACCACGCACGCCAACAGCGCGACCCTGAACAGCCAGAAGTACAGCTACGACAAGGCCGGCCGCCTGGTCGAGACGCAGGACACCGCCGCCGGCGTGTGCACCGATCGCGCCTACACCCTGGACCGGCACTCCAACCGCACCGCGTTGACCACCACCACCGGCACCGGCGGCGCCCCGTGCGCCACCACCGGCGGAACCACCGTCAACCACAGCTACGACACCGCCGACCGGATCGTCGACGCCGGATACGCCTACGACGACCTGGGCCGGACCACCGCGATGCCCGGCACCGCCGTGGGGTACTACTGGAACGACCTGGTCTACCAGCAGGTCAGCGGTCTCCAGCGGCAGACCTGGCAGCTGGACTCCGCCCTCCGCCGCCGCTCCTTCACCACCGAGTCGAACGCCACGGGCAGTTGGGTGCAGACCGGCGCGAAGGTGAACCACTACAGCTGCGACTGCGACAACCCGCGCTGGATCACCGAGAACGCCTCCGGAGCCGTCACGCGCAACGTGATCGGCCTGGCCGGCGGGATGGCCGCCACCACGAGCAAGACCGGCGACACCGTCCTGATGCTCACCAACATCCACGGCGACACCAACCTGATGCTGCCGCTGGACACCACCAAGAGCCCCACCCTGGTGGACTCCGACGAGTTCGGCCGACCCAAGGCGACCGGCTCCGCGGCCGCCCGTTACGGCTGGCTCGGCGGCTACCAGCGGTCCGCCGAGACCACCAACGGCCTCGTGCTGATGGGCGTCCGGCTGTACAACCCGGACAGCGGCCGGTTCCTGTCGATCGACCCGGTCTACGGCGGCAACGCCAACCCGTACGACTACGTCTACGGTGACCCGGTGAACATGCTGGACCTGTCCGGCAAGTTCCGCTGGGAGGCCCACTGGTACGGCGCCGTACTGCGGCTGACCAAGTGGGAGAACAAGATGATCGCCGAGAACGGCTGGTTCGTCAGCGGTTTCATCGGCCTGGTCAAGAACCTCGGCCCGTACGGCCGGGCGATCGCCATCGCCCTGCTCGGTCTGTCCTGGGCCGCCCAGCTCGCGCAGTACTGGGGCCGGTGCCTCCAGCTCCGCGCCTGGGGTTATGCGCCCTGGGCCACCAGCTGGTGGGTCGGGGGCTGTGCCTAGCGGCTGACCACTCGAACAGGCGCCACTCCGCTCCGGCGGGGTGGCGCCTGCGTCGTTCCACGCCGTGCTGGCTCGGCTCCCACCCCCGCCGAACCCCTCGACGGGGTGAAGATCGAAATGCGAGGACGGCCGCCGCCCGCCACGGTGGGACCGTGGCTGCGATCATCGTTCTCTTCGAACTGGCCCCGGACCAGGCCATCGGCCCCGAGGGTGTCGGGCCGGCCCTGGTCGCGGTGCACGCCGCCGGCCAGGACCCGGACGTCCCGGAGGACCCACAGGCGCGCACCCTCTGCGGGCTGGACACCGCTCCGATGGAGCACGCCCACTACCACCCCACCCGGCCGGGCGAGCCGTGGTACCCGCCCGAGCTGGAGCAGCAGCGGTGCCGGTTCTGCGAGGCGGCGCTGCACCGGCTCTGAGGGCCTCCGGCGGCGCGTCAGTAGGGATGCTTGTTGGGCCTTTCCGCCCATGCCTCGTACGCTGACTTGCCGAGTTTGGGATAGCTGTGCACCATGCGGATGCTCCGCTCGTGGACCGGCTTCTTGAAGTCCTCGTACTGGTACTCGTCACTGAACCCGATCTTCGCGGTGTCCTCCAGGTCCTGGCTGTAGTAGACGGCGTCGAGCCGGGACCAGTAGATGGCGCTCATGCACATCGGGCACGGCTGGCCGCTGGTGTAGATCTCGCAGCCCTTGAGCATCCGGGCCCGGTACGGCTCCGGATCGGGAGAGCAGGGCTCGCGCGGGATGAGCTTCAGCGTGCTCCTGTTCTGGTACTCCACCGAGATCGACGGTGCCTCCGGATTCAGCACCTGGATCGCCTTGCGGATGGCCTCCACCTCGCCGTGCGCAGTCGGATCGCCGGTCAGCAGGACCCGGTTCTGACCGCGGGCGATGATGTCACCGTCATGGGTGATCACCGCGCCGAACGGCCCACCCCAGCCGTTCACCACCGACTCCGTCGCGAGTCGCACTGCCTCTCTCATGAACTTCTTCTTCGCCATGACGCCTCTCCGTCAGCCGTGTCCGGCCTCTCCCGGCAGGCACACGGCGAGAAGAGGCGCATCGGCACGTCCATCCCTTTCAGAAGATAGTCACCATCCCGAACCGGGCAACCCGGACGACCAACCGGTTCTCCGTGTGCCATCGACGCTCCAGGCCCTTGACCGTCCCCGTCCCGGCGGGCGACCGTGCGAGCCGAAATCGCCGCTGCCGTAGGGCGACGCTTCCATCCGGCGACTCCGAGCCGGTCCGTATGCCAACGCCACGATCACGTCGTCGAGACGTCCATTCCACCGGGCCTCCGGGTCAGGGGTGGCGGAGACCGCGCTCTCCCTCGCTCCGAGGCGGACGTGTCGGCTGCGC
>NZ_JAFLNG010000344.1 GCF_017427025.1 Streptomyces sp. FH025 | reverse complement strand
TGATGAACCCGGCGAAGGCGTGGCACCCCACGGTGTAGATCACCAGGCGGTGGTAGACCCTCTTGTTGGCCCACTTGCCGGCGTCGATCGTCTTCGGGCCGGCCACGGTGTCGGGGGCCTGGTCGGCGGTGGCGGCGGTGGTGGTGGGATCGGCCATGGGGATCTCCTCCAAGGGGTCTGACGGCAGGTCAGTGGGTCGCGGCGGGGCCGCCGCCGAGGCAGAGCTCGCCGCCGGGGCTCTGCAGCAGGGTGTGGACGAAGAGCAGTTCGACGCCGTCCTCGGACTCGGCGGCGATGCAGTGCGGGGTGAGCGAGTCGTAGTGGGCGGAGTCGCCGACGGCGAGGTGGTGGACGCGGTCGCCGAGGGTGACGCGGAGCGCTCCGCTCAGGACGTACAGCCACTCCTCACCGGGGTGGACCCGGACCACCGCGTCCTGGACGCCCGGCGGGACGTGCACCCGCAGGGCCTGCATGGCGCGGCCCGGGGCGCCGGCCCGGCGGTAGCCCCAGCCGCCGGCCCGGCCCGGCTCGATGGCGCCGCCGCGGACCACCGGGTCGGGCTCCACCATGGTCTCGCCGAGGAGACCGGAGACCGAGGTGCCGTACGCGCGGGCGAGGCCGAGGAGCACGGGCAGCGAGGGCTGCCGGCGGCCGGTCTCCAGGCGGGACAGATAGGCTGGGGAGAGTCCGACCCGCGCGGCTGCCACCTCCAGGGTGAGGCGGCTGCTGAGCCGGTGCTCGCGGAGACGGGCGGCGAGGCCGACGACCTCCTGGTCGTCGAGCTGGTCGGCCGCGTCGTGGGCGCCGGTGGTGCTGGTGGTCATGTGTCCAGTGGACACCTCGCGTGCCTCACGGGCAAGAATTTTGCCCCGGAGGCAAAACAGCCCAAATTCCAGGAATCGCCGCTCACGGCCGGGGGATGTTGCGCAGGTTGCTGCGGGCCAGGTCGATCATGCGTCCGACGCCGCCCGAGAGCACCGTACGGCTGGCCGCCAGCGCGAAGCCCTTCAGCTGGGCGGCGGTGATGTACGGCGGGATGGACAGCGCGTTGGGGTCGGTGACCACGTCCACCAGCGCCGGGCCGGGCCGTTCCAGCGCCTCCTCCAGGACCTCCCGGACCCTCGCCGGTTCGGCGACCCGCTTGGCCGGGATGCCCATCGCCCGGGCGATGCCCGCGTAGTCGACGTTCCCGTTGTCGATCTCGAACTCCGGGTAGCCGGAGACCAGCATCTCCAGCTTGATCATGCCGAGCGCGCCGTTGTTGAACACCACCGTCTTCACCGGCAGCCGGTGCTTGGCCACGGTGAGCAGTTCGCCGAGCAGCATGCCGATCCCGCCGTCGCCCGCCATCGCGATCACCTGCCGTCCGGGGCAGGCAAGTTGGGCGCCGATCGCGTGCGGAAGGGCGTTGGCCATCGAGCCGTGCAGGAAGGAGCCGATCACCCGGCGGCGGCCGTTGGGCTGGAGGTAGCGGGCGGCCCAGACGTTGTTCATGCCGGTGTCGACGGTGAACACGGCGTCCTCGGCGGCGACCTCGTCCAGCACCGAGGCGACGTACTCGGGGTGGATCGGCACGTGCTTCTCGATGTCCCGGGTGTAGGCGCCGATCACGTCCTCCAGCGACTTGCAGTGCTTGCGCAGCATGCCGTCCAGGAAGGAGCGGTCGGACTTGGCGTCCAGCAGCGGCAGCACGGCCCGCAGGGTGGCGGCGACGTCGCCGTGCACGGCCAGTTCGAGCGCGGTGCGGCGGCCGAGCCGGGTGGCGTCGTGGTCGACCTGGACGGTGCGCGCCTGCGGCAGGAAGGAGTCGTACGGGAAGTCGGTGCCGAGCAGCAGCACCAGGTCGGCGGAGTGCAGCGCCTCGTGGCAGGCGCCGTAGCCGAGCAGACCGCTCATGCCGACGTCGTACGGGTTGTCGTACTGGATCCACTCCTTGCCGCGCAGCGAGTGCCCGACCGGCGCGTTCAGCGCCTGCGCGACCTCCATCACCTCGCTGTGCGCTCCGCGCACCCCGGCGCCGCAGAACAGGGCGACCTTGCGGGCCGCGTTGAGCAGCCGGGCCAGCTCCTGGACCTGGGACCAGGGCGGGGCGGCGACGGCCTGTTCGGTGAGGAAGTGGCTGGTGCCGGTGGGCCCGGCGGTGGAGAGGGCGGCGACATCCCCGGGGAAGGCGAGCACCGAGACGCCGTGCGAGCCGAGCGCGTGCTGGATGGCGACCCGCAGCAGCCGGGGCAGCTGGGCGGGGGTGGAGAGCATCTCGCACCAGTTGCTGCAGTCGGTGAACACCCGCTCGGGGTGCGTCTCCTGGAAGAAGCCGGTGCCGATCTGCCCGGACGGGATGTGCGAGGCGAGGGCGAGGACGGGCAGGCCGCTGCGCTGGGCGTCGTACAGGCCCTGGATCAGGTGGGTGTTGCCGGGGCCGCAGGAGCCGGCGCAGACCGCGAGGCGGCCGCTGAGCTCGGCCTCGGCGGCGGCCGCGAAGGCGCCGGCCTCCTCGTTGCGGACGTGCACCCAGCTGATGCCCTCGGCCCGGCGGATCGCGTCCACGACGGGGTTGAGGCTGTCGCCGACGACCCCGTAGACCCGCTCCACCCCGGCCTGCCGGAGTACTTCCACCATCTGTTCGGCCACGCTCGCCACGGGTGCACTCCTTCGGTAGCCGCGGGACACCTGAACCCTCCGCCGGGGAGGGTCCAGGTGCAGCCGGAGCGTGCCGAACGGGTGAACGCGGGCTATTCGGCGGCCAGGTGGTCGTGCTGGCCGAGCTTGCCCGCGGCGAGGCCGGCCTGGGGCTGGCGGCGGGCGGGTTCACGGCCGGGCGGCTGGGCGCAGCGCTCCTGGGAGGGCGGGACGGTGGTCGGCAGGGTGACCGGACCGCCGGCCTTGACCTGCACCAGTTCGCCGTCGTGCCGCAGGTGGAGCACCTCGCCGCGGCGCAGCGTGTACGTCGTCCCCTCGTGGGTGATCCGGACGCCGAGCAGCTGGCCGCGCACCAGCAGCGAGAAGGAGAGCCGGGAGAGCCCGGAGGGCAGCCGGGGCCGGAAGTCGAGCGTGTCGCCGTGGTCGCGCAGGCCGCCGAAGCCGGCCACCAGCGCGATGCAGGCCCCGGCGAGCGAGGCCATGTGCAGGCCGTCGCGGGTGTTGCCGCCGAGGTCGTGCAGGTCCATCAGCGCCGCTTCGGCCGTGTAGTCGTAGGCGAGGTCGAGCTGGCCGACCTCGGCGGCGATGACGGCCTGGGTGCAGGCGGAGAGCGAGGAGTCGCGGACGGTCAGGCGCTCGTAGTAGGCGAAGTTGCGGGCCTTCTGCGCGTCGGTGAAGGCGTCGCCGCGGACCTGCATGGCGAGCACCAGGTCGGCCTGCTTGACCACCTGTTTGCGGTACAGGTCGAAGTACGGGTAGTGCAGCAGCAGCGGGTACTTCTCGGGCGGGGTGTTCTCGAAGTCCCAGACCTGGTGGTGGGTGAAGCCGTCGGCCTGCGGGTGGACGCCGAGGTCCGCGTCGTACGGGATGTACATCGCGGCGGCGGCGTCGCGCCAGGCGGCGGTCTCCTCGGTGTCGACGCCGAGGGCGGCGGCCTCGCGGGAGTGGCGGGTGGCGGCCTCGGCGGCGGCGCGCAGGTTCGACTGCGCCATCAGGTTGGTGTAGACGTTGTTGTCGGCGACGGCGCTGTACTCGTCGGGGCCCGTGACGCCCTCGATCCGGAACTTGCCGGCGACGTCGTGGTGGCCGAGCGAGCGCCACATCCGGGCGGTCTCGACCAGGAGTTCGAGGCCCCACGCGCGCTCGAACTCCTCGTCCCCGGTGGCCCGGATGTAGCGGGCGACGGCGGCGGCGATGTCGGCGCCGATGTGGAAGGCGGCGGTACCGGCCGGCCAGTACCCGGAGCACTCCTCGCCGCGGATCGTCCGCCAGGGGAACACCGCACCGGCCAGGCCGAGTTGGGCCGCGCGCTCGCGGGCGAGCGGGAGGGTGGTGTGCCGCCAGCGCAGGGCCTGGCTGACGGCGCCGGGCAGGCAGTAGGTGAGCACCGGCAGGACGAAGGTCTCGGTGTCCCAGAAGCTGTGCCCGTCGTAGCCGGGGCCGGTCAACCCCTTGGCGGGGATGGCCCGTTCCTCACTGCGGGCGCCGGCCTGGAGGACGTGGAAGACGCCGAACCGGACGGCCTGCTGGAGTTCGACGTCGCCCTCGATCTCGACGTCGCTGGTCTCCCAGAACTCCCGGAGGTAGTCGGTCTGTTCGGCGACCAGGCCGTCCCAGCCGGTGTACCGGGCGGCGGTCAGCGCGGCCTCCACCTGGTCCCGGACGGCGGGCAGCGAGCGGGTGCCGGACCAGCCGTAGGCGATGAACTTGGCGAGGCGCAGCCGCTGCCCGGGGTCGAGCACGGTGGTGACGCTGATCCGGCAGTGGTCGGCCTCGGACTCGGCGACGGTGTCGAACTCCTCGGGGCCCTCGATGACGTGGTCCATCCCGGCGGCGACCCGGATGCCGCTGTAGCGGGTGCGGTGCACCAGGACGCCCTTGGTGTCGCTCGCGTGGTGCGCCTCGGGTTGCAGCGGCGCCTCCAGGACGGCGGCGGCGCGCGGGTCGCCCTCGGGGCCGCCGGGCAGCTGCTCGTTGGCGACCAGCTCGGACTGGAGCACGATCCGCACCGGGCCGTCCACCGCCTCGACGCTGTACTCGACGGCGGCGATGGCGCGTTGGGTGAGCGAGACCAGCCGGGAGGAGCGCACCCGGATGGTCCGGCCGGCCGGGGAGGTCCACTCGGCCTCGCGGTGCAGCAGGCCCTCACGGAAGTCCAACCACCGCCTGTGGCTGAGGAGTTCGCCGTAGCGGAGGTCGAAGGGCTCGTCGTCCACCAGCAGTCGGATGATCTTGCCGTTGGTGACGTTGATGACGCTCTGGCTGGACTCCGGGTAGCCGTAGCCGCCCTCGCCGTACGGCAGCGGGCGCAGCTCGAAGACGCCGTTGAGGTAGGTGCCGGGCAGGCCGTGCGGCTCGCCCTCGTCCAGGTTGGCGCGCAGGCCGATGTGGCCGTTGGAGAGCGCGAAGACGGACTCGGCGCGGGCCATCGCGGCCAGGTCCAGGCCGTGTTCGGCGATCTGCCACGGGTCGATCGCGAAGTTGTCGGCAGGACTCATGCGCCCACCTCGCTGCGCTCGGCAAGGGCATTCGCCCAGACGCACCTCTTGATGATTCTCCCCCAGCCTCCGGCCGGGGGGACCCCCATGCTTCGCTCGCTCATGCCTCCTCCCCCAGCAGTTCGGCGAGGTCCTGGACGACCACGGTGGCGCCGTCGCGGCGCAGTTCGGCGGCCTGCCCGACGCGGTCGACCCCGACCACCGCGCCGAAGCCTCCGGCCCGGCCGGAGGCGACCCCGGCGAGCGCGTCCTCGAAGACGGCGGCGTGCGCGGGTTCGACGCCCAGCTCGCGGGCGGCGTACAGGTAGGTGTCCGGGGCGGGCTTGCCGGGCAGCCGCCGCTGCTTGGCGACCACGCCGTCCACGATCACGTCGAAGAGCTCCAGGATGCCCGCCGAGCGCAGCACGTCCCGGCAGTTGGCGCTGGAGGAGACCACCGCGCTGGGCAGCCCGAGCGCGCGCAGCCGGTGCACGTACGCCACCGAACCGTCGTAGGCGCGCACGCCCTGGTCGTGGATCAACCGCAGCACGGTGTCGTTCTTGGCGCGGCTGATCCCCTGCACGGTACGGGCGTTCGGCGGGTCGCCCTCGGTGCCCTCGGGCAGGTCGATGCCCCGGCTGCGCAGGAAGGCCCGGGTGCCGTCGAGGCGCGGGCGGCCGTCCACGTAGGTGTCGTAGTCGGTGACGGCGTCGAAGGGGACGAACTGCCCGCCGGTGCGGGCGGCTTCGGCGCGCAGGAAGGTGTCGAAGGTGTCCTTCCAGGCCGCGGCGTGCACCTTCGCGGTCTGGGTGAGCACCCCGTCGAGGTCGAAGAGGAAAGCACGGATGTCGTCCGGTAGCCCCAGCATGGGTGCAGTCTTACCCGGGAACGCGGGGGAAGCCGCCCATTCCCGGCGGCGCGTCGCCGGAAGGGCGGCCTCCGTGTGCCGCGTGTGCCGCGCGGGATCAGGGCGAGTCGGGCATCTGCGCCTCGGGGGCCTGGATCACCGAGAAGACCGCGCCCTGCGGGTCCTGGACGACCGCCATCCGGCCGGACTGCATGTCGAAGGGCGGCTGGATCACCGAACCGCCGGCCTTGACCAGGGCGTCCACGACGGAGTCGGTGTCGTCCACCGAGAAGTACGTCATCCAGTGCGAGGGGGTGCCGGCCGCCAGGTACCCGGGGATCGCCTGCATGCCGCCCACCGTGCGGTCGCCGACGTTCAGCGAGTAGTAGCCGTCCATGCCCTGGATGGTGGCCGGGCGCAGGCCGAGCGCGGGCAGGTAGAAGCGGCCGGCCGTCTCGGTGTCGGCGGTGTTGAGCTCGTTCCACACCAGCGCGCCGGGCTCGTTGACCACGCCCGCGCCGATGAAGTCCATCGCCTGCCAGACCCCGAACACCGCGCCGGTCGGGTCGGCGGCGACCAGCATCCGGCCGATCGTGCCGACGTCCATCGGGTCGTAGAGGACGGTGCCGCCGGCCCCGACGATGGACGCCCTGGTCGCGTCGACGTCGTCCGAGGCGAGGTAGGTGGTCCAGGCGACGGGCGGCGGCGGCTGGCCCTCGGGCCCTGAGCGCGCCATGATCCCGGCGACCGGGCGGCCGCCCAGCGTGCACACGGCGTAGCCGCCGTACTCGGCCGGACCGACCTTGCCCTGCCAGCCGAACAGGTCGCGGTAGAAGTCGAGCGCGGCCTGCTGGTCGCTCGCCATCAGGTCGACCCAGCACGGGGTGCCGGGGTTGTACGGATCGGTGACTACGGGCATTGCTGGGCCTCCCGGAGGCGGTGGTGGCCGGCGGTGGTCGTCGGGGCGGGCGCTCGGCCCGCCCGGTGGCGCCGTCCGCGCGAACGGCGGTACACCGCCCACCTTCGGCCCGCCGTCGCGTTCCCGCCACCGGACGGCGCCCTGGCGGGCGACCGGTCAGCGGCCGGTCACTCCTCGTCGTGGTGCCGGGTGGTGACGAAGAGCGGCTGCACCTTGCCGCTCTGCGCGTAGTCCTTGAGCCGGACCAGCAGTTCGGCCCAGGTGCCGGCCACCATCGGGACGCCCTCCTCGCTGCCCGGCTGCCAGCCGCCGTGCCGGAACAGCAGCCGGGTGCGCTCGGGCGCGTCCGGTTGGTCGGCGAGCTCCCAGCTGATCCAGGTACCGGCCCAGTGCGGAGGGAAGGATCCGGCGTTGGCCCACACCACCCGGTCGGGGTCGGACCGCTCCAGGCGCAGCCGGAAGGGCTCGGGGACGTCGGGGAAGTCGAACAGCAGCACGTCGCCCTCGCGGTCCACGGCGTCCGTCCACCAGCTGGTCAGCCCGTCGTGCGTGGTGAGCGCGGCGAGGACGACGGGCCGCGGGGCGGCGATGTCGAACTGCATGGCGATCTCGGGCATGGGGTCCGCCTCTCGGTGGCCGGTGCCCCCCTCTCCCCGAAACGATGGCACGACCCCCGGGCCCGCGCGCCCGGGAAGGCGCCGGTCCGGGGGTCGTGCCGCCCGTCCGGTCGGGGCGGTCAGCCGCCGCTGCCGTAGGTGGTGTTCGCGCAGATGTCGTCGTCCGCCGAGCGGGCGTCGTTGGTGACGGTGGTCGGCAGCGGCTGCGGGGGCGCCTGGACGCCCGGGGTGGTGGCGGCCGTGCCGCCGGCGGGCGTGCCGGTGGACATGCCCATGGCCGCCGCGAAGTCCTGGCCGACGATCACCGAGATGCCGCGGGCGCTGCTGGGCTCCAGGTCGGCGCCCGGGAACAGCGCGGCGACCTTCTCGGCGTTGGCCTTCTGCCCGGAGCCGTACTCGATCGTGGTGGTCTTGGCCTTGGTGCTCGCCCCCTGACCCGCCGTGGTGGCGGTGAACTTGGCGGTCTTCAGCTGCTCCGTCGCCTTGCCGGCCAGGCCGTTGAAGGTCGTCCCGTTGT
>NZ_JAFLNG010000343.1 GCF_017427025.1 Streptomyces sp. FH025 | reverse complement strand
GCATGCGCGAACGCGTCGCGCTGCAGGGCGGCAGCATGGTGGCCGGCGGCGTCGACGGTGGTGGCTTCCGGGTGGTGGCCAGCCTGCCGGTGGCACCGGCCGACGGAGAGGAACGGCTCGGATGACGGGAACCCCGGAGCGGATCAGGGTGCTGATCGCGGACGACCAGCCGCTGGTGCGGCGGGGCCTGGCCCTGATCCTGGCACCGGACCCGGCGTTCGAGGTGGTGGCCGAGGCGGACGACGGGCAGCGAGCGGTCGACCTCGCGCACCGGCACCGGCCGCACGTCGTGGTGATGGACATCCGGATGCCGGTTCTCGACGGGGTCCAGGCGACCGAGCGGATCGCGCGGGAGCTGCCCGCATGCCGGGTCCTGGCGCTGAGCACCTTCGACATGGACGAGTACGTGGTGGCTGCCCTGCGCGCCGGCGCCTCCGGGTTCCTGCCCAAGGACGTCTCCCCGGAGGAGCTCTCGGCGGCCGTGCGCACCGTGCACACCGGGGAGGCGGTGGTGGCGCCGCGCCTGCTCACCCGGTTGATCTCCACTTACGTCACCACGCCCCGCCTGCCGCGGTCGCCATCGCCGGTGCCGGTGTCCGACCTGGGTGAACTGACGCCCCGTGAGATCGAGGTGTGGCACCTGCTGGCCACCGGCCTCGACAATGCCGAGATCGCGTCGGCGATGGGCATCAGCCTCTCCACGGTCAAGAACTACATCACCAGCATCTTCGCCAAGCTGAGTGTCCGCGACCGCGCCCAGGCGGTGATCGCGGCTTACGAGTCGGGCCTGGTGGAGGCCCGGCGCACGAACCCGGCGGGCTGAGGCGGGCCGGGGTGGGCGGAGTCGGGTCGAACCCGGTTCGGCTCAGCGGCAGAGGGCCGCGTCCAGGGCGTCCGCCATGTGCTGCGCGCCGGCCTCGTCCGGGATGGTGGTGACCGTGATGTTGGCGGCGCGGCCGTCGTCGGTGACACCGCCGCGGGAGCGGTAGCTCACGATGGTCCCGCCGTGGCCCCAGAGGAGGCCGCCGCAGGAGAGCGGCTTGCTCTGCAGGCCCAGCCCGTAGCGGACCCCGGGCCCCAGGGGCTCGGCGGGGACGGTGGCGCGCATCTGGGCGAGCTGTGCCGGGGGCAGGAGCCGGCCGCCGAGGAGTGCGGTGAAGAAGGTGTTGAGGTCGGTGTTGGTGGAGACGATCGCCCCGGCCGCCCAGGCCATGGAGGAGTCCATGTCGGTGTAGTCGACCAGGGGCGCGTCCAGCGCGCTGCGGTAGTAGCCCTGGGGGTGGGCCTCGTGGACGGTGGTGTCGCCGGGGGTGGGGAAGTAGGTGTGGCGCAGGCCGATGCGGTCGATGACGCGCTTGGTGATCTCCTCGCCGACGGGTCGTCCAGTGACCTTCTGGACGAGGAGCCCGGCGACCAGGTAGTTGGTGTTGTTGTACTCCCAGCTGGTTCCTGCGGGGAAGTGCGCCTTCTGGGCGAGGGCGCCGTCGAGCAGCTCGCGGGGCTCGAAGTAGCGGAACTGTATGGGGGTGAAGTCCGAGAGCGCGGGGGCGTTCATGTACTCGGGCAGGCCGCTGGTGTGCTGGAGGAGTTGCCGGACAGTGATGGCGCGCCCGTCGATGCCGTCGCCGCGCAGCAGGCCGGGGAGGTAGGTGTCGACGGGTGTGTCGAGGCCGACCTTTCCCTCGGCGACGAGCTGGAGGACGACGACGGCGGTGAAGGTCTTGGTGTTGCTGCCGGCGCGTATCTGCCCGTCCACGGGGACCTTGGCCCCGGTGGCGAGGTCGCCGACGCCGGCGGTGTAGTTGCGGGTGCGGCCGTCGCGGCCCTTGACGGAGGCCAGTGCGGCGGGCAGGCCGTTGTCCTTCACCAGCGCGTTCAGGCTCGACTGGACGCTGTCCGGCCTGCCGCCCGCGAACGCCGTGGTCGGTGCCAGTGCCGAGGCCGCTACGATGCCGGCGGCCACGGAGGCTACGGCCACCGCCAACCCGCGCCGGCCACGGCGGCGTCGGTGGGCCCGGTAGTGCTGTACGTGCTCGTTCACGGAGGAACTCCTCTGCTGGAGGGGGGGAATTGGTAGGGTGCGCGGGTTCTGCGCGCAGGTGCGCGCAGAACCCGCTGGTCGTACCGGTGCGGACGCTCAGGCCGGATCGGGGAGGGTCAGCGGCACAGGGCAGAGTCCACCGCGGCCGCCACGTGCTGCTCGACCGCGTCATTCGGGATCATGGTCACCGCGATGCTGGTGGCGCGGCCGTCGTCGGTGGCGCCCCCGGCGGTGTAGTAGCCCGGAATGGTCCCGCCGTGGCCCCAGTACAGGCCGCCGCACGACAGCGGCCGGCCCACCAGGCCCAGCCCGTAGCGGACGCCCGGAGCCACCTCGTCGGCGGGGACGGTGGTGCGCATCTGGGCGAGCTGGGCCGCCGGGAGGAGGCGACCGTCGAGCAGCGCTGTGTAGAAGCGGTTGATGTCGCTGTTGGTGGAGACGGCGGCGCCCGCCGCCCAGCCCCAGGACGGGTCCAGTTCGGTGTAGTCGCGGAGCGAGCCGTCGGCGTCCCGGTCGTAACCCTTGGGGTGGGCCTCGTGGATGCTCATGTCCCCCGGGGCGGGGAAGTAGGTGTGGCGCAGGCCGATGCGGTCGATGACGCGCTTGGTGATCTCCTCACCGAGCGGCCGCCCGGTGACCTTCTGGATGATCAGGCCCGCCATCAGGTAGTTGGTGTTGCTGTACTCCCAGCGCGTGCCCGGGGCGAAGTGAGCCTTCTGGGCGAGGGCCGCGTCGAGAAGTTCACGCGGTTCGTAGTACCGCGTCGGACTGGTGAGGATCGCGCCCTTGTTCACGTAGTCGGGCAGGCCGCTGGTGTGCTGGAGCAGCTGACGGACGGTGATGTTGCGCCCGTCGATACCGTCGCCGCGTAGCAGGCCGGGGAGGTAGGTGTCGACGGATGCGTCGAGGTCGATCTTTCCTTCGGCGACGAGCTGGAGGACGACGACGGCGGTGAAGGTCTTGGTGTTGCTGCCGATCCGTACCTGCCCGTCCGCAGGCACACCGGCCCCGGTGGCGAGGTCGCCGACGCCGGCGGTGTAGTTGCGGGTGCGGCCGTCGCGGCCCTTGACGGAGGCCAGTGCGGCGGGCAGACCGTCGTCCTTCACCAGCGCGTTCAGGCTCGACTGGACGCTGTCCGGCCTGCCGCCCGCGAACGCCGCGGTCGGTGCCAGCGCCGAGGCCGTCATGACCCCGGCGGCCACGGCGGTCACGACCGCCACCGCCCGGTGCCGGCCGCCCCGGCGGGAGAGCGGGAAGCGGCTTTGCGGTGCATGCTCGTACACGAAAGGACCCCTCCGATGAATGGCGCCGGTGATTCCCGGCCTGGATCAAGAGGACCATTCCGGGGCAGGGGAGTTCGTCCGCACCCAGGACGAAACCGCGCCCGGGAGTGGACTCCGGGAGTCACCTCCGGCCAGGACCGTACTCCTGGCCAACGGTGCCGATCGGCCCGCTGTGCGCCACCAACTTCGTTTCTTACCCGGCATATTGACTGGCCATCTGAAGCAACGGAGTGGTGCTCGGCATGTCAGCGGGGTCTGCCGGTGTCCGTTGTGGTGGTCGGCGTGCTCGTCGACGACGAGGCGCAGGTGGCGCTCTCCGGCGGTCAGGACGCGGTCGGTGGCCTTCGGCGCGGCGCTGTGGGGCGGCGCGGTTGACGCCGCCGACGTTCGTGGCGGAAGCGTTGTGTGGCTCGTCGGAGAAGACCTCGGTCGGAGTGGTCCGGCACGCGATGGTGCCGGCGTGTGCCTGGTTCGCTCAGCGGAGCAGGAGTTCTGCGGCCGGGGTGTGGTTTCCGGTAGCCGAGGCGCCGGCCATCGCCGAGGCGGCCGTCGTCGGGTCGGTGCCGGGTGGTACCACCAGCAGGCGAGGCAGCAGCGGGGCGTCGGGCACCGTCCACGGCCCGGAAGAGGAAGCGCTGGGGAGAGGAATTGGCATCATGCGAAGCCGCCCGTCCGGTCAGAGTTTGAACATCGCGGTGTACGGGTGGGTGATGCGCTCCTGCCGTGATCCGAAGTCGACGAGTACCGCGATGTCGTCGTCACCTTCGACGCCGATGACCCGACCGAGGCCGTACCTGTCATGGGTGACCCGGTCGCCGACGGCGAAGTGCTTGCGCGGTGCCTCCGCCCGGGGCTTGAAGGGGCTGGTGGACAGGGGGCGGCGACCTGCTGAGAATTTCGTCATTTCAGGCCAGTATGCGCCTGGAAGCGCGGGCGCGGGCCTTTTCGGCGCATACGAGTTCGAGTCGGGCCGGAATGCCGCGCCCGCCGTCCAGTGCTCGCCTTGAATGGCACGGTGGGCGGCGTGGTGCGCCGCCTCCGAGGTGCTGTCGCCGTGCGGGCATGCGTTCCACACCGCGGGAATCACTCTCTCCCGGGAGCAGCCGGCCCAGATCGGGTGCGGGCCGGCTGCTCAAGTGGCTTGCCTTCCAGGCGTGTTCACGGTCCTCCCGGCTCGGAACCGGCCGCCCTGGGGAAGGCTCCCGCAAAACCGGAGGTGAAAAATCCCTCCATGGCGGGCCGTGGCCTGCTACAGTCGAATTAGTTGCAGTAGTGGTTCCCATGAACTTTGTGTGCGCCTGCTGATGTGTTGCAGGCGCATTTTCTGTTCCCCGGCTCTTCCCCGGTGGGCGCTCCATGCGGTGACTCGAAGCCCGCGCTGTGCGTGCTTCGGACAGTCCCTTGAAGGAGATTTTTAATGGCTAATGGCACTGTGAAGTGGTTCAACTCGGAGAAGGGCTTCGGCTTCATCGAGCAGGAGGGTGGCGGCCCCGACGTCTTCGCCCACTACTCGAACATCAACGCCAACGGCTTCCGTGAGCTGCTTGAGGGCCAGAAGGTCGAGTTCGATGTCACGCAGGGCCAGAAGGGCCCGCAGGCCGAGAACATTCGCCCGCTGTAGTTCTTCTGCCACGGCACCCGCCTGGTAGCGAGGGGCCCGCACCGTGCACATGCCCGGTGCGGGCCCCTCTGGCATCGTGCCACGGCGCATCCCCCGGCCGTTCAGGCCCCTGGCTCCGCCACCGGCGGCCATCCCCGCGCGGGACTCATCGCGCGGCGTCCGGACCGCCGCCCCGCCGTGACAGCTCACGGTTCGAGGCTCTCCGCTCCCGCCTTGCGCGGTGAGCGCCGACCGTAGGCGACGTGCCGCACGGTTCCACCGTCCACGCTCCGCCCGTCACACTTCCGGCCCGTTCCCTTGCGGTCTCCGCCCGGCGTCCTGCGCCACGGAGGCCTTCCTCGTGACGTGCCGCCCCGAGGAAGGTTCTCCGCATGGCCCGCTCCAGTCGCCCCTCGTACCACGACACCGACGTCCGTTCCAGCGGCGGCCGGCCCGCCAACGGTCGGCGTCCCTCCGGCCGGAGCACCCCTCGGGGCCCCTCCACGAAGGGTGAGTTCGCGATGCCGGTGAGCACCACCCCGGCACTGCCGGCCGTCGAGTCCTTCGACGAGCTGGACATGCCGAAGGGGCTGCTGTCGGTGCTGGCCCACCAAGGTGTCACCGCGCCGTTCCCGATCCAGGCCGCGACGCTGCCGAACTCGCTGGCCGGCCGCGACGTCCTCGGACGGGGTCGGACCGGTTCCGGCAAGACCATCGCGTTCGGCCTCGCCGTGCTGGCCCGCACTGCCGGGCAGAGGGCCGAGCCGCGCTGCCCGCTGGCCGTGGTGCTGGTCCCCACCCGTGAGCTCGCACAGCAGGTCACCGAGGCCCTCGCTCCCTACGCCCGCGCCGTACGCCTGCGGATGGCGACCGTGGTGGGCGGGACGTCGATGAGCCGCCAGGCATGGATGCTCAACCGCGGGGCGGAGGTCGTGGTGGCCACCCCGGGCCGGCTCAAGGACCTGATCCAGCGCGGCGACTGCCGGCTGGACCGGGTCGGCGTCACGGTGCTCGACGAGGCCGACCAGATGACTGACATGGGCTTCCTGCCCCACGTCACCGAGCTCCTCGACCAGGTCGCCGAAGGCGGCCAGACCATGCTGTTCTCCGCCACCCTGGACCGCAACGTCGACCGTCTGGTGCGGCGCTTCCTCAAGGACCCGGTCACCCACTCGGTGGACCCGTCCGCGGGAGCGGTCAGCACCATGGAGCACCACGTGCTGCACGTGCAGAACTCCGACAAGAACGCCACGATCGCCCACATCGCGTCCCGCGACGGCAGGGTGATCATGTTCGTCGAGACCAAGCACGGTGCGGACCGCCTGGTCGAGGACCTGCTCGCGAACGGGGTGAAGGCGGCGGCCCTGCACGGCGACAAGTCCCAGCCCGAGCGCACCCGCGCCCTGGAGCAGTTCCGCACCGGCGAGGTGACCGCGTTGATCGCGACCAACGTCGCCGCCCGCGGCATCCACGTCGACGGGCTCGACCTCGTCGTCAACGTGGACCCGCCGGGCGACCACAAGGACTACCTGCACCGGGGCGGGCGTACGGCCCGGGCCGGGGAGTCCGGTAGCGTCGTCACCCTCGTCCTGCCCAGCCAGCGCCGCGCGACGGCCCGCATGATGACCAGCGCCGGCATCACCCCCGTCACCACCAGGGTCAGCTCCGGCGACGAGGACCTGGCCCGCATCACCGGCGCCCGCGTGCCCACCGGCATTCCCACCGTGGTCGCCAACCCCGTCGTCGAGCGGCCCCGCCGCGGCCCGTCCGCGAGCCGCGGCCGCCGCGGCCGCCCCGCCGGCGACACCCGGGCCGCCTCCGGCCGCGACGCTCACAGCTCCTCCGACCGCCGCCGTACGCCCAGGCGCGCCGCACCCGCCGCGTAGCACCGCCGGGCCCGCTCCCCGCCGAGGATCTCCTCCGCGTGCCCTCGCTTGAACAGCAGGAGCCAGTCGGCGCACTTCTCCCGTACGGAGCGCATGAGCCGCTCCGTACGGGTTGTGGTCGGGGCGCCGGTGCGGAGCCCCGGCGGCGGAGAGGCCCTTCGACTGCTCATTTCTGACGGGCAGTCAGTTCAACGTGATGCTGATGCCGAACAGTCGCGGCCCGTTCGGCCGGATCGCGGTGAAACTGGACCTCGGCGCCCGCGTCGCGCTCCGTGGGGCGGCGCTCAGCCTCGACGGTGAGCGTGTTCTTCTCGAGGTCCAGGTCGAGCGCGTCCGGGTTGATGCCGGGCAGGTCGAACTGGACGTAGAACGTGTCGCCGTCGCGCCAGGCGTCCATCGGAATCGGGGTCGGCCGCGGCCAGGACCCAGGGGGCGACTGGTGGGTCGCCGCAGTGCGCATGGACATCGTCGGACACCTCCGGTCCAAAGGTCTTGTTCGCACCGGTGCGGCGCGACACGAACCGCTGTAGTCTGTCATCCAGGCGATGACAAACACTCAGTCAGCGAAAGAGTGACGACATGGATGCGCAGGACACCGGCAAGGCCGGGGTGGGGCCGGCCTCGTTCCTGGCCGCCGCCGCCGCGCTGGGCATGATGGACGCCGCCGCCCGCACCGCCCGCCACGCACCCCCGGACGACGCGGGACAGAGCGACCCGGCCCAGGCCCTGTCCGCGCTCTTGATGCTGCGCCACCTTCGCGAGGAACTCACAGGCTGGGAGACCGGCCTGATCGAGACCGCCCGCGGCGCCGGCGCCACCTGGGCCGACCTCGCCGAACCGATGGGCGTCCAGAGCCGCCAGGCCGCCGAGCGCCGCTACCTGCGCATGCGCCCCGACGCCGACGCCGGCACCGAGTCAGGCAGCACCGGTGAGCAGCGGGTCCAGGCCGTACGCGACCAGCGCGCCGCCGACCGTGCGGTGACCACCTGGGCCCGCGACAACGCCGCGGAACTGCGCCGCCTCGCCGGACAGATCGGCGCCCTGGACGGCCTCACCGCCGCGGCGGCCCCCGCCATAGAACGCCTGCTGGACGCGCTCGGCAACAACGACCCCGCCCGCCTGCTCGCCCCGCTCGCCGAGACCCGGCCCTTCCTGGAGACGGGCCACCCGAAGATCGCCGACCGCCTCGATGAGCTCACCGCCCGAACCGACCGGCTGCGCG
>NZ_JAFLNG010000342.1 GCF_017427025.1 Streptomyces sp. FH025 | reverse complement strand
GGGGCCGGGGCGCACGCCCGGCACGAGCACATCCGGCTGGACCAGATCGCTCCCAGGGTCGCCCTGCTCGCGGCGCTGCTCGCGGTGCCGCTGCCGCGGCTGCGGGACCGCGGGGAGGGATGAGGCGGGGGAGCCGGATATCGGGCTGGCGGGCGACAGGCGACAGGTAGCGGATGGCAGCTGACAGCTAACGGCTAACAGATGACGGATAACAGCTGACAGATTTCAGTTTCTGTCAGCTGTTATCCGTTTCCGCGATCCCTTGCCATCCCTCCGCCCGGCCGCGCAGAATGGTACCGACCGAACGGTCAGTCGGTTGGTGCCCGGTGCGGGCCGGCCGGGCAGGACACGAGAGGGGACCGTGGTGACAGCAGAGGTGGCCGAGGCGGTTCCCGCGCAGACGCCGGAGGACCGGTTCGAGGCGGTGATCGCCGCCGAGCAGCGGATCGAGCCCAGGGACTGGATGCCCGATGCCTACCGGGCCACCCTGATCCGCCAGATCGCCCAGCACGCCCACTCCGAGATCATCGGCATGCAGCCCGAGGGCAACTGGCTCACCCGGGCCCCCTCGCTGCGCCGCAAGGCCATCCTGCTCGCCAAGGCCCAGGACGAAGCCGGCCACGGCCTCTACCTCTACGCCGCCGCCGAGACCCTCGGCGTCGATCGCGCCGAGCTCACCGAGAAGCTGATCAGCGGCCGCCAGAAGTACTCCTCGATCTTCAACTACCCCACCCTCACCTTCGCCGACGTCGGCGTGATCGGCTGGCTGGTGGACGGCGCCGCGATCTGCAACCAGGTCCCGCTCTGCCGTTGCAGCTACGGCCCGTACGCCCGCGCGATGGTGCGGATCTGCAAGGAGGAGTCCTTCCACCAGCGCCAGGGCTTCGAGCTGCTGATGACCCTGATGCGCGGCACCGAGGCCCAACGCCGGATGGTCCAGGACGCGGTCGACCGCTGGTGGTGGCCGTCGCTGATGATGTTCGGCCCCTCGGACGCCGACTCGCCGAACACCGCCCGCTCGATGGCCTGGCGGATCAAGCGCCACAGCAACGACGAGCTGCGGCAGCGCTTCGTCGACATGACCGTCCCGCAGGCCCAGCACCTGGGCGTCACCCTCCCCGACCCCGAGCTGCGCTGGAACGAGGAGCGCGGCGGCTGGGACTTCGGCGAGCCGGACTGGTCCGAGCTGACCCGGGTCATCCACGGCCAGGGCCCCTGCAACGCCCAGCGGGTCGAGCGCCGCCGGACCGCCCACGAGGACGGCGCCTGGGTGCGCGAGGCGGCCGTCGCCTACGCGGCCAAGCGCGCCGCCGAACACGCCGCAGCCGCCGAGCGGCACACCGAACAGGAGAACGGAAAGTGACCGAGTCCCCGGCCGCCCCCCACGCCGAGTCCCCGGCCGAGTCCAAGGCCGGCTGGCCGCTGTACGAGGTGTTCGTCCGCCCCCGGCGTGGCCTGAACCATGTCCACGTCGGCTCGCTGCACGCGTCCGACGACCGGATGGCCCTGCTCGCCGCCCGCGACCTGTACACCCGCCGCAACGAGGGCGTCAGCCTCTGGGTGGTCCGCTCGGACGCGATCACCGCCTCCACCCCGGACGAGCGCGACCCGTTCTTCGAGCCCAGCGGCGACAAGGTCTACCGCCACCCGACCTTCTACGACATCCCCGAGGATGTCCCGCACATCTGACGGGGGAGCCACCGTGCACGACCACACCACGCCCGCCACCGAGTCCACCGTGACGTCCACTGCGACGTCCACCGCGGCGCCCGGCACCGAGGACGACCATGTCTACCTCAGCCTCGCCGAGGCCGCTCCCGGCCCCGAGGGCGAGGGTCGCTGGGCCTACGGGACGGGCTTCGCCGATCCGCTGCTCGGCGTGGACACCGCGCTGCCCGCCGGCCTGGACGGCGCCGACCTCGCCGCCTACTGCCTGATGCTCGGCGACGACGCGCTGGTCCTCGCCCAGCGGCTGATCGAGTGGTGCACCCGGGCGCCCGAGCTGGAGGAGGAGGTCGCGCTCGCCAACCTCGGCCTCGATCTGCTCGGCCAGGCCCGGCTGCTGCTCACCCGGGCCGGCCAGGCGGACGGCACCGGCCGCGGTGAGGACGACCTGGCGTACTGGCGGGAGGAGCACGAGTTCCGCAACGTCCGCCTGGTGGAGACCCCGAACGGCGACTTCGCGTACTCGATCGCCCGCCTGCTGCTGTTCGCCACCGCCCGCGGCGCCCTGTACGAGGCGCTGAGCGGGCACGCCGACCCGGTGCTGGCCGCGGTCGCCGCCCGGGGAGCGAAGGAGCTGGCGTACCACCGCGAGTACGCCACCGCCTGGACGCTGCGGCTCGGCGACGGCACGCCGTACTCGGCGGAGCGGATGCAGGCCGGGCTGGACGCGGTCTGGCCGCTGCTGGAGGAGCTGTTCACCGGGCACCCGGTGGAACGGCGGGTCGGCGTCGACCCGGCGGAACTGCGTGAGCCGGTGCTGGGCGCGCTCGGCGCCGTCATCGCCGAGGCCGGGCTGTCCGTGCCGGACGTTCCGCCGCTGGCCACCGTGCTCGGCCGGGCCGGCCGGGACGGGGTGCACACCGAGGCGCTCGGTCCGCTGCTCGCCGAGTTGCAGGTGGTGGCCCGCGCACACCCTGGGGCGACGTGGTGACGGGCACAGCGGGCACAGCGGGCGCCGTGGACGTCGCGGGAGCCGTGGGCACCGTCCGCGACCTGGCCTGGGAGGTCGCCGCGGCCGTCCCGGACCCGGAGCTGCCCATGCTCACCCTGGCAGACCTGGGCGTGCTCGCGGACATCGAGGTGGACGGCGGCAGCGGCACGGTGACCGCCTGGCTGACCCCGACCTACTCGGGCTGTCCGGCCGTCGCCGAGATGGCCGCCGACGTGGACCGCCGGCTGCGCGCGGCCGGGTACCCGGACGTCCGGGTGCGGCTGCGGCTGGACCCGCCGTGGTCCACCGACCTGATCACCGCCGAGGGCCGCCGAAAGCTCGCCGCCGCGGGCATCGCCCCGCCGAGACCGGGCGCGGCCGCGACGGCCTCGACGGCGGCAACGGCCGTGCCGGCCGGGTACGGCCCCGTCCCGCTCACCCTCGGCCCCACCCGTGCGGGAACCGCGACCGTGGCCGCCGTGGCCTGCCCGCACTGTGGCGGTACCGACACGGAGGAGCTGTCCCGCTTCGGCTCCACCGCCTGCAAGGCGCTCTGGCGCTGCCGCGCCTGCCGCGAGCCGTTCGAACGCGTCAAGGAGATCTGAATGCCCGCCGCGACCCCTGTGACGGACACCGTCCGCCCCGCCCGCCGCCCGGCCTTCCACCGGCTGCGGATCGACCGGGTGGAACGGCTCTGCGAGGACGCCGTGGCGGTGACCTTCGCGCTGCCGGACGGCCTGGCGGCCGAGTACGCCTTCCGGCCCGGGCAGACCCTGACACTGCGCAAGGTGGTGGACGGTGTCGACGAGCGCCGGTCGTACTCGATCTGCGCCCCCGTCGGCGGTCCGTTGCGGATCGCCGTCCGGGAGGTGCCCGGCGGGCTGTTCTCACGCTGGCTGGTGCGCGAGGCCCGGCCCGGCGAGGAGGTGGAGGTGCTGACGCCCTCCGGTCTGTTCACCCCCGAACTCGGCGTCCCCGCCGACCACGTGCTGCTCGCTGCCGGCTCCGGCATCACCCCGATGCTGTCGATCGCCGCCTCCGTGCTGGCCGCCGACCGCCGCTCCACCGTCACCCTGCTCTACGGCAACCGGCGCAGCGACACCGTGATGTTCGCGGACGAGCTGGCCGATCTGAAGGACCGCTACCTCGGCCGCTTCCAGCTGGTCCACGTCCTCTCCCGGGAGACCAGGGACGCCGAACTGCTCAGCGGCCGCCTGGACCCGGAGCGGGTCCGGGCGCTGCTGGCCGCGCTGGTGGACGTCGGCGGCGTCGGGCACTGGTGGCTGTGCGGCCCGTTCGGCATGGTCGCCGGGGCGAAGGACCTGCTCGCCGAACTGGACGTCCCCGCTGAGCGCGTGCACCAGGAGCTGTTCCACGCCGAGGACGAGCCGCTCACCGAGCGCGACGAGGACTGGGACCGTACGGACGGCGACGCCGAAGGCACGTCCGGGGAACGCAGCGAGGTCACCGTCGTCCTGGACGGCCGGGGCAGCACCCTCTCCCTCCCGCGCGACCGCTCGATCCTGGACGGCGCCCAGCGCTCCCGCCCCGACCTGCCCTTCGCCTGCAAGGGCGGGGTCTGCGGCACCTGTCGCGCCCTGGTCACCGAGGGCGAGGTGGAGATGCGCCGCAACTTCGCGCTGGAGGAGAAGGAACTGGCCGCCGGCTACGTCCTCACCTGCCAGGCCCGCCCGCTCACCGACCGGGTGACCGTCGACTACGACCGCTGAGCCGCCTTCACCCGAACGAACCCGTGGCGGAGAGTCGGGGTGGACCGGTGTCGGAGGATGACCGGGCGCACTGACCGGCGATGCCCGTGCTGCACCGGATCGGGGACCGTTGGAGCGTCGTCCCGATCAGCCTGCTGACTGAACGGCCGTACGGCTACAACGAGTTGGACCGAGCCGTGGCAGACCTCTGTCGCCGGGTGCTGACCCGTGCGCTGCGCGCGCTCGAACGCGAGGGGTACGTCAGCCGTACCGCCCGGCCCGAGGGGTGAGGCGCGGGAGCGGGCCCCGGGAGCGGACACCGGGGTCAGACCGTGGCGGGGGCGGGCTGGTTCGCCGGGTCCCCGAGCAGTCCGACCAGGTCGTTGACGGCGGCCCGCCCGGCCCGGTTGGCGCCGATGGTACTGGCGGACGGGCCGTAGCCGACCAGGTGGACGCGGGGGTCGGCGGTGGCCCGGGTGCCGGTCAGCGCGATGCCGCCGCCGGGGGAGCGCAGGCCGAGCGGGGCCAGGTGGCCGACCTCGGGGCGGAAGCCGGTCGCCCAGATGATCGCGTCCACCGACAACTCCTCGTCGCCCCAGGCGACTCCGTGCTCGGTCAGTCGGTCGAACATCGGCCGGCGGTGCAGTGCGCCCAGCTCTTCGGCGCGCCGGTAGGCGACGGACGGGCCGAGGCCGGTCACGCTCACCACGCTGCGCACCGGCAGGCCCTGGCGGACCCGCTCCTCGACCTTGGCGACGACGGCGCGCCCGTACTCGGGGGTGAACGGTCCATCGTGGTAGACCGGTTCGGAGCGGGTGACCCAGACCGTCTCGCCGACCGCCGCCACCTCGGACAGCACCTGGATCGCCGAGGCGCCGCCGCCCACCACCAGGACCCGCCGGCCGGCGAACTCCTCGGGGCCCCGGTAGTCGGCGTAGTGCAGCTGTCGGCCGGCGAAGCGGCCCGGGTAGTGCGGGAGGAAGGGGCGGGTCCAGGTGCCGGTGGCGTTGACCAGCGCCCGGGTGGACCAGGTGCCGTGGTCGGTCTCGACCAGCAGCCGGGAGTCGGGGCGCTCGGACTCGGCGCGCACCGCGTGAACCGCGACCGGGCGTACGACCGGGAGCGCATGCCGGGCCTCGTACGCCGCGAAGTACCCCGGCACCACCTCGCGCGCGGGGGCCTCGGGGTCGGGCGGCGGAAGCTCGGCGTCCGGGAGGTCGTGGAAGCCGTGCACGGTGGCCATCCGCAGGGACGGCGAGCGGTGCGCCCAGGCGCCGCCGGGGGTGGCGTTGGCGTCGAGCACGACGAAGCCGCCGTCGGCTCCGTCCCGATAGGGGGCGAAGCCGCGGCGGCGCAGGTGGTAGGCGGCGGAGAGGCCCGCCTGCCCGGCGCCCACCACCAGGACGTCGACGCGGTGCTGCTCGTCATTCGTCGTGCGACCAGCCGTCGGGTCGGCCGTCGGGCCGGTCGTCGAGTCAGCCGTCAGGTCGGCCGTGGGACCGGTCGCACCGCTGGTCGCGTCGTCCGTGGCCCTGCCGATTGCACCGTTAGTTGCGCCGTAAACAGTCACGTCGGCGAAACATCGGCGGACCGGCGGGTGTTCCCCCAGGTGAGGGGACGCTCTGAGGGGATGTCGTCAGGAGACGGGCGAGATCACTGCGGCCGTGCCGTAGGCGCAGACCTCGGTGCCCACGTCCGCCGCCTCCGTCACGTCGAAGCGCATCATCAGCACCGCGTTGCCGCCGCGCGCCTTGGTCTGTTCGACCAGTCGCGCCATCGCCTCGTTGCGGCTCTCGACCAGGGTCTTCGTGAGGCCGCGCAGCTCGCCGCCGATCAGGGACTTCAGCCCGGCGCCGATCTGGCTGCCGATGTGGCGGCTGCGCACGGTCAGCCCGAAGACCTCGCCGATCACGTGGTCGACCCGGAAACCGGGGATGTCGTTGGTGGTCACGACCAGGACGTCGGCGTTCGGGCCCTGCCCGCCGCCGTACTCGTTGATGTCAGCCATGGGGTCCATCCTGCCGGGGTAGCGCGTTCGAGTGATGGAGGCGCGGCCGGGTGACGGTCGGGAAGAGGTGGCCGAGAAGGCGGCGGGAAGCTGGTACGGACCGGTGATCGGGCGACGGAAAAGCCGTACCGTAGCCCCATGGGCGAGCGAAGCGATCATCCGCAGGGGCCGGGCGCGGCTGAATTCTCCGGCGCACAGGAGATCGAGGCGACGGTGGTGCTGGGCCTGCGGATCACCGACTGGCCGGCGCTGCGCGCGGCCGCGATCAAGGCCGTCGAGGAGTTGGACTTCGACGGCATCGATCCGGTCGGCCAGCGCCGCGAACTGCTGCGGGAGGTGGCCGAGGACGCCAACGCCGCGCTCGGCGCGCTGCTGCACCCCGACCGGCTGGTGGCCGCCATCCCCGGCGTGGAGGCGATGGGCGGCACGCTGGAGATCAGCGTCACCGAGGACTTCACGCCGGACTTCGCCGATCTGTTCCCGCTGGACGGCGACGAGGAGGACGGCGGCGCGGGTGCGGACTGGACCCTCACCCCGCGCACCGCCTGCCTGCTGCACGCCCAGCTGATCGGCCTGGCCGACGCCGCGTACGACGACCTCGACGAGCACGGGGACGAGCCGGTCGCCGAGGGCGAGGACGTGGACTGGGCGGTCTTCGCCCGGTTGCCCCAGCGCACGTGGCGGCTCCACCTGGGCTGGCGCCGTGCGATGGCCCGGGCCTTCGACGACCTCGCCGACGACCTCGCGCTCGGCGAATGGCCGCTGCCGCGCTGTCTGGCCGAGGAGATCGCGCTGCGGATGGCGCTGGTGGACGCCCGCGCGCTGCTCGGGGCCCAGCCCGAGTCGGTCGCGGACATGATGGGCGACCTGCCGGCCGACCTGTACGACTACGACTGGGACGGCTGCCACGACGAGCTGTTCGGCGTGTACGGGCCGGACGACGGGGACCCTGAGCTGGGCGCGGAGCAGCGCACCGAGCTGCTGCTGGCGGCGACGCATCCGGAGGGCTGGTTCCTGATGTACGAGGACGCGGAGGAGCGGGACCCGCAGCGCGGCTACCGGCGCTGAGCCCGTAGCTGACGCTGGGCCCGTATCGGGGCTGAGCGGGCGTCGGTGCCGGACGGGCATCGGTACGGGCTCGACGGGGCGTGACGACGGGTGGGCGGCTAGGCTGCGGGCATGTCCGATGTGTCTGATATTCCCGGTTCGAAGGGTGCGCGCTCGGGGGAGTCGGCCGTCGACGAGTCGTCGGCCCTGGATCGGATCGCACTCGGACTGGACGGCGTGCAGGCGGCCCAGCACGGCCGGACGGCCCAGGCGCGGGCCAGCTTCGAGGCGCTGTGGGAGGCGCTGGGGGAGCGGGACGTCTTCCACCGCTGCGTCCTGGCGCACTATCTGGCCGACCTGCAGGACGACCCCCGGGCCGAGCTGGAGTGGGACCGGCGGGCCCTCGCGGCCGCCGACTCGCTGACCTCCGAGCGCGCCCGGACGTACGAGTCCGCCCTCCAGGTGCGGGCCTTCTACCCCTCGCTGCACCTCAACCTGGCCTCGGACCACCTCAAGCTCGGTGAAACCGACCTGGCGCGCGAGCAGCTCGAACGGGCCGTGCGGAGCCTGGACGCGCTGCCCGGGGACGCGTACGGCGCGGGCATCCGGGCGGCGGTGGACGAG
>NZ_JAFLNG010000341.1 GCF_017427025.1 Streptomyces sp. FH025 | reverse complement strand
TGCGGGACGCCCGTCGGCACGGCGCGACCGTCCTCGCGGTGGACGGGGCCTCCGCCGGCTCGCCGGGCGACCGCGGCGGTCCCGGCGGCCTCGGCGGTCCCGGCGACCTCGGCGACGTTCGCGACCTTCGCGACCTCGCGCACGAGCGGCTGACCGTCGGCACCGCCGCCGAGGAACCGTTCGACCTCGCCCAGCACCTGGTCAGCGCCGCCGCCGGGCAGCCGGCCGGCCGCCGCTCCACCCTGGACCGGCTGGCCGAGCTCGCAGGGCGGCTGACCTCGGCGCCCACGCTCAGCCGCTGGTAGCCGGTTCGTCGTTCGGTCAAAAACCCTTTGCGGGAGCGGTATCCACCGCCCGAGGATGACGGTTCGTGAACGACGACGAACCCCCGCATACCTCCGCACCCGGGCGGGCCCGCACGCTGCTGCGCTCGCTGGCACCCGACCTCTCGCCGTGGCGCGCCTCCCGCGACTTCCGCTACCTCTGGATCAGCGGCTGCGTCACCAGCTTCGGCAGCTTCCTGACGTACGTCGCCGTGCCGATGCAGATCAAGGAGCTCACCGACTCCTCGTTCGCGGTCGGCCTGATCGGCGCCGTCGAACTCGTCCCGCTGATCGTCTTCGGCCTGTGGGGCGGCGCCCTCGCCGACGCCCTGGACCGCCGCAAGCTGGTGCTGCGCTCCGAGGCCGCGCTCGGTCTGCTGGCCGCGCTGCTGCTGCTCAACGCCCTGCTGCCGAACCCGGTGCTGTGGCCGGTCTACCTGGTCGCCGCGCTGGTCGCGGCCGCCGACGGCCTGCAACGCCCGGCACTGGACTCGCTGCTGCCTCGGATCGTCGCGCACCAGCACCTGTCGGCCGCCTTCGCCCTCAAGTCCCTGTACCACAACGTCGCTTCGGTGGCCGGACCGGCGCTGGCCGGTGTCGTGGTGGCCTTCTCCGGGGTGCAGACCGCGTACGCGCTGGACGTGCTCACCTTCGCCGTCTCGGTGCTGCTGCTCGCCCGGATCAAGGCGGTGCCGCCGCCCACCGGCGCCGAGCGCCCGTCCGTACGGGCCGTGCTCACCGGCGTGCGGTACGCGTGGAGCCGCAAGGACCTGCTGGGCACCTACGCGATCGACACCTGCGCCATGCTGTTCGCCTTCCCGGTGGCCGTCTTCCCCTTCCTGGCCTCGGACTTGGGCGCGGACTGGGCGCTCGGCCCGATGTACGCGGCCGCCGCCGTCGGCGCCCTGCTGGTCGGCGCGACCAGCGGCTGGACGTCCCGGATCCACCGGCACGGGCGGCTGCTGGTCGTCGCCGCCGTCTGCTGGGGCGCGGCGATGGCGCTGGCCGGGCTGTCCGGGAACATCTGGGTGGTGCTGCTGGGGCTGGCGCTGGCCGGCGGCGCCGACGAGGTCAGCGGGATCGCCCGCTCGACCATGTGGAACCAGTCCATCCCGGACGAGGTCCGCGGCCGGATGGCCGGCGTCGAACTGCTCAGCTACTCCGTCGGCCCCCAGCTCGGGCAGGTCCGGGCCGGCACCATGGCCGGGCTGCTCGGTGTGCGGGCCGCGGTCTGGACCGGCGGCCTCGCCTGCGTCGGTGCCGTGCTCGCGGTCGCCGCCGTGCTGCCGAAGCTGCTCGGCTACGACGACCGCACCGACCCGCACACCGCGGCCGTCCGGGCCGAGCACGAACAGGCCGAGCACGAACGGGCGCAGCGGGAACAGGCCGTGCGGGAACAGGCCGGACGGGAACCGGAGGAACCGGAGGCGGCCGCGACGGCGTGAGCGGCTACTCGGCGCCGCCCTTCGGCCCGTCGCCGCCCTTCGGCTCGTCGCTCCAGCGCGGGTCGTTGCGCCACTCCCGGTTGCGCTCGTCCGCGATCTCCAGCGCGTGCGAGGCCTCCTCGGGGCTGGCGTACGGCCCGAGGCGGTCCTTCGCCGGGCACTCCGGGCCCTCCTCGACCTTGCCGTGCTTGATGCAGTAGAACCACTCGCCGGGCTTGCCGGTCGGCTTGCGGTTGAATCCGAGGGGCATGACGCTCTCCCGTTCAGACAGATGTGTGGATCTGCGGACGTACTGATGCGTGGATGGGTCGATACCGATCATTCCCCGGCCCGGGCCGCTCCGCACACCACCCGGCGGCGCCGGGCCCGGCGGATAGACTCGCCGCCATGGCACTCGTACCCGGCATCCAGTCCCCCACCCGCAAGGTCCCGGCGCACATCGCGCGCCCCGAGTACGTCGGGCGCCCCGCCCCGACGCCGTACACCGGGCCCGAGGTGCAGACCGCCGAGACGATCGAGAAGATGCGGATCGCGGGCGGGATCGCCGCCCGGGCGATGGAGGAGGCGGCCAAGCTGATCGCCCCCGGCGTCACCACCGACGCCCTGGACGCCGTCGCCCACGCGTACATGTGCGACCACGGCGCCTACCCGTCCGACCTCGGCTACCGGGGCTTCCCCAAGTCCGTCTGCACCTCGATCAACGAGGTGATCTGCCACGGCATCCCGGACTCGACCGTGCTGCAGGACGGCGACATCGTCAACATCGACGCCACCGCCTACATCCACGGGGTGCACGGCGACCTGAACGCCACCTACCTGGTCGGCGAGGTGGACGAGGAGTCCCGGCTGCTGGTCGAGCGCACCCGGGAATCCCTCAACCGGGCGATCAAGGCCGTCAAGCCGGGCCGTCAGATCAACGTGATCGGGCGGGTCATCGAGTCCTACGCCAAGCGCTTCAACTACGGCGTGGTGCGGGACTTCACCGGACACGGCATCAACACGTCGTTCCACTCCGGCCTGATCATCCCGCACTACGACAGCGAGCGGGCCACCGAGGTGATCAAGCCGGGCATGACCTTCACCATCGAGCCGATGCTGACCCTGGGCACCTACGACTACGAGATCTGGCCGGACGGCTGGACGGTCGTCACCAAGGACCGCAAGCGCACCGCCCAGTTCGAGCACACCCTGGTGGTCACGGCGGACGGCGCGGAGATCCTCACCCTGCCGTGACCGCCGTGACCGCCGAGGGCGTCGTCAGCCGATCAGCCACTGCTCCTCGGCGACGGCGCCCACCTCGGTGCAGGCGTCGGTGAGCACGTCCAGGACGCGCAGCGGGTCCGGCAGCGGCTGCTCGGGCCCGCGCAGCCACCGCACCTCGGAGCCGTCCGGGAGGGCGGCCGGCGGGAGCAGGGTGTACGAGCCGCGGCAGTGCCAGCGCAGGCCGGGGTGCTCGGACATGGTGTCCGGGGTGGAGTCGAGCGCGCTCGGCCACCACTCGTCCTCGTCGTGCGGGGTGCCGCGGGTGGCGGTGAAGAACAGGTAGCGGTCCTCGCCGACGGCGGCGACCGGGCCCTCGACGCCCCGTGCGGTCAGCCGCTCCAGCGCCAGCCGCCCGGCCTCGGCCGGGACGTCCAGCACGTCGTGCACCCGGCCGGTGGCGGTGACGAAGTTGGCCTGCGGATCGCGGGAGAGCCAGCGGGAGAGCTGCTCGGGGTCGGTGGTGGCCTGGGTCTGCCAGGCGAAGGAGACCGGGTGCTGCGCCGGGGCCGGACAGGCCACCCGGTCGCAGGAACATCGGTAGCCGGCCGGGTGGGCGGCGGGGGCGAGCGGGAATCCGGCGCTCAGTGCGCCGAGCAGCTGATCAAGTCTGGCGGCCGGGTCCGCGTCCCCCGGGCGGGCCCGCTGTCGATCACGCTTCTGCCACCAGGTCGTCCACCTGCCGCCGGCTTCCATCGGGCCCCTTCCGCGCACTGCTGTGCCTGGTGCGACACAGCGTTCGACGTACCACTGGGACGCAACGCACAACGCCCCCCGCTGCTTCCCCGGGTGGTGCTCGGCCCTGCTGTCCGCGCCCCGCCGACCGCGGCCCGGGGTCACCGGACGGCCGACGCCCGGGTCTCGGTACGGCGGTCGCGGCAGCACGCTGTCCGCGCCGGTCCGGCCGGAGGGCACGCCGACGCGCGCCTCGCCCGGCCCGTACGGGGCCCGCTGACCCGGGTGAACCCCGAGGGCGTACAGGAAGGATAAGGGTGCGCGGGGCCTCCGGATGACCGGGGGCGATGCCTCTCCGGTCACACTCCGGACGCTCCGCCCCCGCCCGGCCTCCCACCGGGGACGCCCGTCGGGGGAGGTGAGACCCTGGAGGGGTGAAGAGCGCGGACACCGAATTCGTCGGCGGCCCCCTGGACGGGAAGGTCCTCCCCATCCCGCTGGGGCCGATGCTCGGCGTGCCCAAGAAGTACAAGGTCCCGGTCCCCGCGCACGGCGACACTCCCGCGCGCACACTGGTCTATGTCCGGGCCAAGCAGGTACGGGGGCTCAGCTGGTTCTGGCGCTACGAGTACGACGAGGCGGCCTCCGGCTGACGGACCGCCCGCTCCCCCATCGCCTCCCCGGGAGGTCGGCATGGCCAGGACGGTACGTCACTTCGCCCGGCACCACCGGGGCCCCGAGCAGGCGCAGGCGCGCCACAACCGGCAGGTCCTCGCGGTGACCGAGGTGCTGCTGCTCGCGGTGGTCCTCTACACCGTGGTGATCGGCCCCGAAGGCTGGCTCTGGGTCGGCTGGGCGGTGCTGCTGCTCGCCTGCGTGGCCCTGTTCGTGGTCCACGCGTGAGACTCCGGAGCAGCGGCACCGCCCGTCCCCCCGTACCGGTCAGTCATCCTCGGCGAGGATCAGGTACAGCTTCTTGCGGGCCTCGGTCAGCACCGCCAGGCCCTTGGTGCGCTGGGCCTCGGTGCCCGTCCGCATGACCTGCTGGACCGCCTGTTCGACCGAGGCGAGCGCCTGGCCGACCTCCTGGACGGCCTCCCAGTCGACCTCCCGGCCGGCCTCCGCCCACGGCTCCGCCGGCCCGGCCTCGGCCTCGGCCCGGCCCGCCTCGGTGAGCGAGACCAGCCGCTTGCCGCCGACCTCCTCCGCCGTGACCAGGCCCTCCTCCTCCAGCAGCTGGAGGTTGGGGTAGATCGAACCGGGGCTGGGCCGCCAGGCCCCGCCGCTGCGCTCGGCGATCTCGGCGATCATCTCGTAGCCGTGCATGGGCCGCTCCTTGAGCAGCGCCAGCAGCGAGGCCCGGACGTCCCCGCGCCGGGCCCGGCCGCCGCGCCGCCCGTGCGGGCCACCGCGCCGGCCGCCGTGCCCGCCGAAGCCGGGCCCGAACGGGCCGCCCATCGGCCGGCCGGGGCCGCCGCCGAACGGCGGCGGACCGAAGCCGCCGAAGGCCTCCCGCCCCTCGAAGCCCTCCCCGGGCATCCCCCGGAACTCCGGACCCGGACCGCGGCGCCAACCGCCGCCGCGCGGGCCCCCGTGAAATGGCATCCCTGAGCGCATCACGCCCACCTCCTTGAGGTTCCGAATGCTTCAGCGAAACAGTCGAGTCACTGTCTCGATAGTTCGACGATATATCGGCGACTGTCGCTCGTCAACGGATTCCGACACGGCCCCCGCCCCCGGTGCACCGCCCGCCGCCCAGCCGCTACGGTGGCGGGCATGGCCGGAGAACGAGACCTTGCGACCCTGCTGCGCGGGATGCGTCCGCAGCTCAACCCGGGGCGGTACGTGTACTGCACCCTCCCCGCGAAGGTGCCCGCCGGCATGCGGCCGGTGGTGACCGTCGCCGAACCCGAAGGGGTGACGGTGGTGGTCGCCCAGGAGGAGGCGGATGCGCTCGGGCTGCGCTACGAGTACGTGGCGGCCTGGATCACCCTGCAGATCCACTCGGCGCTGGAGGCCGTCGGACTCACCGCGGCCGTCGCCACCCGGCTCGCCGAGGAGGGCATCAGCTGCAACGTGGTGGCCGGCTTCCACCACGACCACCTGTTCGTCTCCGCCGACGACGCCGACCGCGCCGTCCGCGCCCTGGAGGACCTCTCCGCCCGCTCCGCCTGACGGTCCCGCCCGGTGGCCGCCCCCGGCCGCCCCTTCGACACTGGAGGCAGCCGCCCCGCCCGGGGCGGCCCCACCTGAAGGGGACGACCGCCATGGCCACCTGCGTCACCTGCGGAAACGACTACTGGCTCGCCTTCGAGATCAAGACGGTCACCGGCGACACCTACACCTTCGACAGCTTCGAGTGCGCGATGGAGAAGCTCGCCCCGCGCTGCGAACACTGCAACGTCCGCATCGTCGGCCACGGCGTCGAAGTCGCCGGCATGTTCTTCTGCTGCGCCAACTGCGCCCGCGTCAACGGCGGCCTCGGCGACCAGATCCGCGACGCCGTCGGCGCCCACCCGGCCTGACCGGCCGGGAAACCGAGGGGGCGGAAGAGTCGGCCTGTACGCCGGGTTCTGTCTCCCGGGTTGCTTGCGCGGCCCGGGGAGGCGGCCATCCATCTAGGACTGCCGTTGCCGACAGCCTCGTGCGGTCCACCCGCGGACTCGGGCGAGCAGCCTTCAGACGTCCGCGCACGGTGCCCGAGGGCACCGATCTTGACCTTGCTCCAGGTGGGGTTTACCTAGCCGGCCGGGTCACCCCGGTCGCTGGTGGTCTCTTACACCACCGTTTCACCCTTACCCACGCGCCGAAGCGGTGGGCGGTCTGTTTTCTGTGGCACTGTCCCGCGGGTCACCCCGGGTGGGCGTTACCCACCACCCTGCTCTGTGGAGCCCGGACGTTCCTCGGCGGGTCTGGGACCCGTCGCGACCGCCCGGCCGGCTCTTCCGCCGTAGTGGTCATCGTAGCCGCTCGGGCGGGGCCTCCCGTACACCGGTCCGGGCGGTGGGCGGCTCGGCGCCGAGCCGGGCGGCCACCCGGGCGGCGGTGGAGGTGGCCCAGGCGGTGGTCGTGAACAGGCCGAGGGCGAGGACCGCGCCGCCGAGGCCGACCAGGATCCACCAGCCGGAGTGGCTGGCCGGGGCGAAACCGGTGGCGACCGGGCCGACCACGGCCGAGGTGACGACCGTACCGATCACCGCCACGCCCAGCGACTGGCCGACCTGGCGGCTGGTCGAGGCGACCGCGGCGGCCACGCCCGCCTGGGTGCGCGGCATGCCGGAGACGGCCGCGTTGGTGATCGGCGCGTTGACCATGCCGAAGCCGAAGCCGAACAGCGCGTACGCGGCCAGCAGCAGCGCCGCCGGGGAGTCCGCGGTGAGCCGGGTCAGCAGCAGGCCGCTCGCGGTCAGGCCCAGCCCGGCGACGACCAGCGGCAGGCGCGGGCCCGAACTGCCGACGATCCGTCCGGACAGCGGCGCGCAGACCAGCATCATCCCGGCCATCGGCAGCGTCCACAGGCCCGCCTCGACCGGGCCGTAGTGCCGGACCTCCTGGAGGTAGAGGGTGTTGAGGAAGAGGAAGCCGCCGAGCGCGGCGAAGGCGCAGACCGCGGTGACGGTGGCGCCGGTGAACGGGGCGCTGGCGAAGAACCGCGGGTCCACCAGCGGCTCGGCCACCCGCCGCTCCCAGAGCGGGAAGGCGATCAGCGCGGCCACGGCGGTCGCGGCGAGGGTGAGGATCAGCGGGGAGGTCCAGCCGTTGCCCGGGCCCTCGATGATCGCGGCCGTGCCGCAGCCGAGCAGCACGATCATCAGCAGCTGGCCCACCGGGTCCAGCCGGCGCGGGCGCGGGGCGCGCGACTCCGGGACGTAACGGGCGGTCAGCAGTATGGCCAGCAGGGCGATCGGGACGTTGATCAGGAAGATCGACGGCCAGCCGGCGCCGTCCACCAGGAAGCCGCCGAGCAGCGGGCCCATCGCCATCGAGATGCCCACCACGCCGCCCCAGACCCCGATCGCCTGGGCCCGCTCCTTCGGGTCGGTGAAGGTGTTGGTGATGATCGACATCGCCACCGGGTTGAGCATCGAACCGCCCACCGCCTGCAACGCCCGGAACGCCACCAGCCACTCCAGGCCCGGCGCCAGGCTGCACAGCAGCGAGCCGAGCGCGAAGCAGGTCAGCCCGATCTGGAACACCCGGCGGCGGCCGAAGCGGTCGGCCACCGAGCCGAACAGCATCAGCAGCGAGGCCAGCACCAGGGTGTAGGCGTCGATGATCCACTGGAGGCCGGAGGCCGGGGCGTCCAGGTCGCGCTGGATCGACGGCAGGGCGATGTTCACCACGGTGTTGTCCAGGCCGACGATGAACAGGCTC
>NZ_JAFLNG010000340.1 GCF_017427025.1 Streptomyces sp. FH025 | reverse complement strand
CTGATCACCGCCGAGCAGCCGACGCCCCGGGGCCGAGCCCACCGCCGCGGCAGGGCACGGCCGGCGCGCAGGCGCTGCCGCCGTACTCGGTCATGACCGAGGAGGGCGCGGCGGACCGGACCCGCCAGCAGCACCGCGCGATCTTCGACGCCATCGCCGGCCGGCGCCCGGAACTCGCCCACTCCTGGGCGACCGTGCACGTCGCCGGGGTGGAGCAGTGGCTCCGCGACACCCTCGGCGAACCGGGACCGGCCGTCGGATGTTCACGGCCCTGCCCCGCTACCTCCGGGTGACCGTCACCGGGCTGGACGCCGGTGCCTGGGCCTCGATCCGCTCGCTGGAGGACTACGACCGCCACTTCCTGGACCCGTCCGTCGAGAACCCCGCTGCCTCCCGATGGTCGTGGTCGAGCACGACTGACCGCGCACCGGGCCCCGGATCACACCACCGGAAGCAGGGTCGGGTCCGCCATGATCCGGCGGACCGTCGTCAGCGCCGCGCCCAGCAGCGGTCCGCGCCGGCCCAGGGCGGACGTGCGCAGCGCCTCCGGGGCCCAGGGCCGCACGGTGACCCGGGCGGCCAACTCGGCGCGTACGGACGGCAGCAGCCAGTCGGCGAGTTCGGCGTAGGCGCCGCCGAGGACGAGGGCGTCCGGGTCGATGAGGTCGACGGCGGACGTGAGGGCCAGGCCGAGGGCACGCCCCGCGCGGTCCAGCGCCGCCAGGGTCGGCGCGTGCCCGGCGCCCGCCCGTTCGGCCAGCAGGGCGACCGCCTCGCCCGGGCCGTGCTGTGCGAGGGCGGCCTCGCGCAGCACGGCCGCCTCGCCCGCGTACTGCTCCAGGCAGCCGCGGGCGCCGCAGGCGCACTCGGGGCCGTCCGGCTGGACGGGGAGGTGGCCGAGTTCACCGGCGAAGCCCCGGGCGCCCCGGAACAGCCGCCCGCCGATGACCAGGGCCGCGCCGATCCCACCTCCGGCGGAGACGTGCACGAAGGTCTCCGCAGGCTTCCCGACGTTCCAGTACTCGGCCAGCGCCCCGAGGTTGGCCTCGTTCTCCGGTTCGGGCACGGTGTCCGCGTCCGGCCAGTGATCGGACAGCCGGACACCGTGCCAGCCGAGGTTGGGCGCGCCCTCGACGAGTCCGCCGGGCTCGTTCGGGACCACCCCGGGCACGGCCAGGATCCGGCCCTCGACGCGCAGCCCGAGGGCGGCGGCCTCGGCCTGCGCCGCGGCGGCCAGCGCGGCGGCCTCCGCCAGTACCTCCCGGGCCGGGCGGCCCGCGTTGGCCCGCTCCTCCCGGCGCCACACGCGCGGCTCGCCCCGCAGGTCCACCACGCACGCGCCGAGGTGGCCGACGCCGATCTCCAGGCCGAGGCCCGCCGGGCCCTCGCCGTTCACGGCCAGTGCCCGTCCGGGTCGGCCGGGGCGTCCGCTGGCGGCGGCCGCCGCCTCGGTCACGGCGCCGCGCCCGATCAACTCGTCGACCAGCGAGGAGACGGCCGCCCTGGTCAGCCCGACGCGTCCGGAGACGTCCGCGCGGGAGAGCGGGCTGTGCGCGGCGACCGCGCCGAGGACCACCGCGAGGTTCTGCCGCCGCATGTCCTGTAGCGACGCGGGCCCGATCGAAGCACTCCTGCTCGCCTTGCCGACCACCGTCACGCGCTGCTCCTCCTACCGGTCCTCGGCCGGAGCGCCCTGCAAGGCCCCGGCCCGACGCAGGGTATCGCCGATCCGCGTCAGCGCCTCCTCGTCCTTCTCCACCGCTTCCAGCACCGGGCCGTGGGCCGTGCGCCAGCGGCGGGCCACCGTGTCGGCCGGCTCACCGGTGAGCAGCGCGGCGGCCTGGGCGGCGGCGCCGAGCGCGACCAGTTCCTGCGCGTCGGGCACCTGGACGGCCCGGCCGGAGAGCCGCAGCACGGTCCGCTGCCAGGCCCGCCCCCGGGCGCCACCGCCGATCAGCAGCAGCGGTTCGTCGCCCGCCGGGTCGGCGCCACCCGCGCGCAGCACACCGTCCAGCGCGGCGAGCAGGGCGTGGGCGGCGCCGTCGTAGGCGGCCTGGAGCAGCTGACCCGGCGTGGTGTCGTGGCGCAGCCCGTGGACCAGGCCGGAGGCGTGCGGGAGGTCCGGTGTGCGCTCACCGTCGAGGTACGGCAGGACGACGGCGGTGCCGCCCTCCTCGACCTCGTCGCGGCCGCGGCCGAGCAGCACGGCGAAGCGGTCGACGGCGAGGGTGCAGTTGAGCGTGCAGGCCAGTGGCAGCCAGCCGCCGAGGGCGTCGGCGAAGCCCGCGACCGTCCCGCTCGGGTCCACCGGCCGCTGCCGGCCGACGGCGTAGACGGTGCCGGAGGTGCCGAGGCTGAGCACCGGCTGCCCGGGGAGCAGGCCGAGCCCGAGGGCGGCGGCCATGTTGTCGCCGGTGCCGGTGGCCACCGGTGTCCCCGCCCGCAGCGGCGTGCCCGGGCGGATCACGCCGGCCTGCGCTCCCGGTGCGAGGACCGGCGGCAGCAGGGCCGGGTCGAGGCCGATGCGGTCGAGGACGTCCTTGTCGTAGCCGTCCGGCCCCCACCAGCCGGTTCCCGAGGCGTCGCCCCGGTCGGTGGCCGCCTCGCCGGTCAGCCGCTCGGTCAGGAAGTCGTGCGGCAGCCGGACGGCGGCCACGCGCTCGGCGGCGGCGGGCTCGTTGGCGCGCAGCCAGGCCCACTTGGGGGCGGTGAAGGCGGCGGTGGGGACGCTGCCGGTGCGGCGGGCGAGCTCCGCCGCGCCGATCGCGGTCCGCAGCTCGGCGGCCTGGGGGGCGGAGCGGACGTCGTTCCAGAGCAGCGCGGGGCGGACCGGCGCCCCGGAGGCGTCGAGGGTGACCAGACCGTGCTGCTGGCCGCCGATCGAGACGGCGGCCGCGCGGTCCGCCCAGCCCGTCGCCGCCGCGGCCTCGCCGAGCGCCCGCCACCACTGCTCGGGGTCGCTCTCGCGGCCGGCGCCCGTGCTGACGGTGTGCGGGGCGCGGCCCTGGCCTAGGACGGCGCCGGTGTCGAGGTCGACGGCGAGGGCCTTGGTGGACTGCGTCGAGCTGTCGAAGCCGATCACGACACGTTGCTCAGCCATGCGTTCCTCCGGGGGGTTTCCTTCTCAGCTGTCGGCATACTAGTTTGTTGAGAGTCATTACAAACACTCCCTCGGCACTGATCCGGAGCCGCTCCATGTCCAGTGACCCGCTCGCCCCCACGCCCGCGCACAAGTTCACCTTCGGTCTGTGGACCGTCGGTTGGCAGGGGCGCGACCCCTTCGGCGACGCGACCCGTCCCGCCCTCGACCCGGTCGAGACCGTCCAGCGGCTGGCCGAACTCGGCGCCTACGGCGTCACCCTCCACGACGACGACCTGATCCCCTTCGGCGCGGGCGAGGCCACGCGCGAGCAGACCGTCAAGCGCTTCCGCGCCGCGCTGGACGCCGCCGGGCTGAAGGTCCCGATGGCGACCACCAACCTGTTCACCCACCCCGTCTTCAAGGACGGCGCCTTCACCGCCAACGACCGCGACGTACGGCGCTACGCGCTGCGCAAGACGATCCGCAACATCGACCTGGCCGCGGAGCTCGGCGCCTCGGTCTACGTCGCCTGGGGCGGTCGCGAAGGCGCGGAGTCCGGCGCCGCCAAGGACGTGCGCACCGCGCTGGACCGGCTGAAGGAGGCCTTCGACCTGCTGGGCGAGTACGTCGAGCAGCAGGGCTACGACCTGCGGTTCGCGATCGAGCCCAAGCCCAACGAGCCGCGCGGCGACATCCTGCTGCCCACGGTGGGCCACGCCCTGGCGTTCATCAACGAGTTGGAGCGCCCCGAGCGGGTCGGCGTCAACCCGGAGGTGGGCCACGAGCAGATGGCCGGGCTCAACTTCCCGCACGGCATCGCCCAGGCCCTGTGGCACGGCAAGCTGTTCCACATCGACCTCAACGGCCAGTCCGGCATCAAGTACGACCAGGACCTGCGCTTCGGCGCGGGCGACCTGCGGCAGGCCTTCTGGCTGGTCGACCTGCTGGAGTCGGCCGGCTACGACGGCCCGCGGCACTTCGACTTCAAGCCGCCGCGCACCGAGGACTTCGACGGCGTCTGGGCCTCGGCGGCCGGCTGCATGCGCAACTACCTGCTGCTGGCCGAGCGTTCCCGCGCCTTCCGGGCCGACCCGGAGGTCGAGGCCGCGCTCGCCGCCTCCCGGCTGCCCGAACTGGCCCTGCCCACGGCCGGGGACGGCCTGGCCGGGCTGCTGGCGGACCGCTCCGCCTTCGAGGAGTTCGACGTCGACGCCGCGGCCGCGCGCGGCATGGCCTTCGAGCAGCTGGACCAGCTCGCCCTGGAGCACCTCCTCGGCGCCCGCTGAGCGGAGTTCGCGACCCGGCCGGGTCGTGCCTGGGGCGTGTTCGACACGCCCGAGGCAGGGCCCGGCCCTCGCGCGCCCGCCCCATCCCGGTGCCCGGAGCCGGGCGGCGGCCTCGGCGAGCATCCGGCGGCAGAAGGCGAGGTGGTCCCCCGCATAGCCGCGCGGGGCGCACTCCACGACGAGCAGCAGGCCCAAGTACAGCTGGTAGAGCGCCACTCGGTGCCGCAGGGCGGGGGTGGAGTCGAGGTTGCCGCCGTCTTCGGTGTAGCCGGCGGCGAGGTCGCTGTCCGGGCCGGTGTCGCCGCCGAAGGCCAGCGAGACCAGCTCGGCGGCCGGGTCGCCCCAGCGCCCAGTGGGGTTTCGGCCACCTGGTCCGGCAGTGACGCCAATCCGCCCGCCTTCTGGCTCAACGGCGCGGCCTGCGCGATCGGCTGACCCTCGAACCGGTGGTGCCCCGGGCTCCCCAGGGCCCGGGGCACCAGCTCCAACGCGAACCGCCTCCTCACGAATCAGGAACCGACCACGTGTCAGACCGGCCCCAGCCCAGCGGCACCGTCACCAACCCGGTGATCCCCGGCTTCCACCCCGACCCCAGCGTCTGCCGCGTGGGCGACGACTACTACCTCGTCTGCTCCAGCTTCGAGTACTTCCCCGGCGTCCCCGTCTTCCACAGCCGCGACCTGGTCAACTGGACCCAGATCGGCAACGCCCTGGACCGGCCGAGCCAGCTGCGCCTGCCGCGCGAGATGCCCTCCTCCGCCGGGATCTACGCGCCGACCCTGCGCCACCACGACGGCCGCTTCTGGCTGATCGTCACCAATGTCGGCGACGGCGGCAACATGCTCTTCACCGCCACCGACCCGGCCGGGCCCTGGTCCGATCCGGTCCGGCTGCCCGGCGTGCCCGGCATCGACCCTGACCTCGCCTGGGACGAGGACGGCACCTGCTGGTGCACCGTCGCCGGAATCTCTCAGATGCGCCTCGACCCGACGACCGGCGAGACCTTCGGCGAGCCGCAGCGGCTCTGGTCCGGCACCCCCGGCACCCAGGCCCCCGAGGCGCCGCACCTCTACCGGATCGGCGACTACTGGTACCTGCTGATCGCCGAGGGCGGCACCGAACGCGGCCACGGCGTGGCCATCGCCCGCGGCCGCACGCCCGCCGGCCCGTTCGAGCCGTGCCCGGCCAACCCGATCCTGACCCACCGCAGCACCCCGCGCCCGATCCAGAACACCGGCCACGCCGACCTGATCCAGGCCCCGGACGGCTCCTGGTGGATGGTGCTGCTGGGCGTCCGGCCGCGCGGCGGCACCCCCGGCTGGCACGTGCTCGGCCGGGAGACCTTCCTCGCGCCGGTCGAGTGGGTGGACGGCTGGCCGGTCGTCGGCGAGCTCACCACCGAACTACCCGTCCCGGCCTGGCCGTTGCACCCCGCTGCCGCCGTACCGGCCCGGGACGACTTCGACCAGGCCGAACTGCACCCGCAGTGGATCTCGGTGCGCGAGCGCCCGGAGCAGCTGTGCACCACGAAGGAACGATCCGGCTGGCTGACCCTGCGCGCCGCCGGCGCCTCTCTGGACGAGCCCGACGCGGTGTTCGTCGGCCGCCGCCAGCAGCACCTCTCCTGCCGGGCCCGCACCCTGGTCGACCCCGCCGACGGCCGCGGCGGCCTGGCCGTCCGGCTGGACGAGGAGCACCACTACGAGATCGAGGCGGCCGCCGGCCAGGTGACCGTGTTCGCCCGGATCGGCTCCGTGCGCACCGAGGTCGCCTCCGCACCGGTGCCCGCCGGGCCGGTGGAACTCGGTGTCGACATCGACCCGGCGCCCCCGCGCGAGCCGCGGAGCGGTCCGGACACCCTCTCCTTCGGCATCGAGGAGGCGGACGGCACGTTCACCGCGCTCGCCACCCTCGACGGCCGCTACCTGTCCACCGAGGTGGCCGGCGGATTCACCGGCCGGGTCATCGGCATGTACGCCGCGAGCGGCACCGTCCACTTCGACCGCTTCGACTACGAGCCGCGCCCTTGACCTCTCGTCAGGGCTCCCATCCCAAGAACACGGGGACGTCGGCGGTCTCCGGCTGGACGCTCGGCTGGAGCTTCGCGGGTGACCAGAGGATCTCCACCGCGTGGAACGCCGCCGTGACCCAGTCGGGGAGCGCGGTGACCGCCCGCGACGCGGGCTGGAACGGCGCCCTCGCACCGGGCGCCACCGCGAGCTTCGGCTTCCAGGCGACCTACTCGGGCACCAACGAGGCACCCACCCGCTTCACCCTCAACGGCGGCGTCTGCGCCTGATCTCCCCGAACCACGGCGGAGGGACGGGCCGTCACGCGGCGCGCCCCTCATGGCGAGGCTGGGAACGACCCGCCCCTCGGTGGGTGAATGGTCCGGCCCCGTCCCGCCGGACGGGGCCGGACCATTCGGCTCTGCGCCCCTGTCAGCCGCGCGGTCGCACGCCGGGGGCGAAGGTCAGGGCCGGTTGGGCGTTCTGCGCCAGGGTGCGGGCCTGCTCGGGCCACCAGGTGCCGGCCGGCGGGTCGACGACGCCGTACTCCGGGTCGATCGTGCCGCCGGGGATGCTCCGGTTGCACTGCCCGTCGGACTGGCCGACGGTCTTGATCCACAGGTAGGCGGCCACGAGCGGGGTGCCGGTGTCGGCCGTGGGCCGGTTTCCGACGCCGCGTCCGGGCGGGTTGCACCAGGTCTGCGGGTCGCCCGCGTACGTGCCGGGCGGCGGGGTCCAGCCGCCCTTCCCGTTGCGGCTGGTGTCCACGACGAAGTGGGCCAGTTCCTTCTCGGGCGGGGTGCCGACGTTCTGCTGGAACCACTGGTCGGTCCAGTGCCAGGTGCTGGGGTCGTCCGCGTCGACGGCGTTCCCCGGCTGCCCGTCGTTGGGGGCGGTCGGCGAGTAGTACTGCCCGGCGCACTGCTCGGTGTGCCCGCGCGCGGCCTCCGGGCCCTTGGTGGCGTACCAGAGGCACTTCGACACCCAGGTGCCGTAGCGGTTGGACAGGTCGGTGGCGAAGAAGTTGGACACGTTCAGGGAGAAGCCCTGGGCCCGGTCACCGCCGGCCTTCAGCAGGCGCTGCGCCGCGTTGCCGACGCTCTGCCAGTGGCTGTTGCCCGCGTCCAGGTAGACCACCGAGTTCGGCTGCCGCTCCAGGACGTCGACCGCGTAGCGGAGGTCGGCGAAGCGTCCGGCCGTGAGCTCGCCGGTGGGGTCGCTGGTCGGGGAGCAGTCGGAGGGCAGGTTGGCGATGGCGTCGGGTTCGAGGACGACCACCGCCTTGCTCTTGCCGATGCCGCGCGCCAGCGCCGCGATCCAGGCCTGGTACTCCGCGTCGGACTGCGCGCCCCCGCTGGAGTACTGGGAACAGTCCCTCAGCGGCACGTTGTAGGCGACCAGGACGGGGACGGTACCCGTGCGGGCCGCACGGCGGACCAGGGACCGCGCCTGGGTCTCCACCTCGGCGGGTGTGCCGTCGGTGAACCAGGTGGCCTGCGGCCAGCTGGCGAGCTTGGCCATGGCGGTGGCGCCGGCGAAGTCGCGGTCCTTCAGGTAGCGCAGGGACTGCTTCGCGGCGTCGGTGTCCGGGTCCACGTAGAAGCGCGTACCGGCCGGCAGCGTGTGGCTGGTGCTCCGCTGCTCGGCCTGGGCCGAGGCCGGTACGGCGAGCACCGTGAGCATGGCGGCCAGCGCGGCCGGGGCGATCAGGCGGGGGATGCGTGCTCTCATCGACTTTCCTTTTCCGTACC
>NZ_JAFLNG010000034.1 GCF_017427025.1 Streptomyces sp. FH025 | reverse complement strand
AGGGGTGACCGCCCTGGCGATCAGCGGCCGTCGCCGGCCGAAGAGGTGACTCAGCCGGTGTACGGGCCGTAGTCGTAGTCGTCCAGCGGAACCGCCTGGCCGGAGCCGGCGCCGAAGGGCGACAGGTCGTAGTCGTCGTAGCCGACGGCCGAGTACATCGCGGCCTTGGCCTCCTCGGTCGGCTCGACCCGGATGTTGCGGTAGCGGGGCAGGCCCGTACCGGCCGGGATGAGCTTACCGAGGATGACGTTCTCCTTGAGGCCCAGCAGCGGGTCCGACTTGGCGTGGATCGCCGCGTCGGTGAGGACCCGGGTCGTCTCCTGGAAGGAGGCGGCCGACAGCCAGGACTCGGTGGCCAGCGAGGCCTTGGTGATACCCATCAGCTGCGGACGACCGGAGGCGGGGTGACCGCCCTCGGCGACCACACGACGGTTCTCGGTCTCGAAGCGGCCGCGCTCGACGAGCTCGCCCGGGAGCAGCTCGGCGTCGCCCGACTCGATGATCGTCACGCGGCGGAGCATCTGCCGGATGATGATCTCGATGTGCTTGTCGTGGATCGACACACCCTGCGAGTTGTAGACCTTCTGGACCTCGGCGACCAGGTGGACCTGGACGGCACGCTGGCCCATGATGCGCAGGACGTCGTGCGGGTTGGTGGCACCCATGGTCAGCTTCTGGCCGACCTCGACCGCCTCGCCCTCGCTGACGAGCAGCTTCACACGCTTGGAGACGGGGTACGCGATCTCGTCGGTACCGTCGTCCGGCGTGATGACGATCTTGCGGGTCTTCTCGGTGTCCTCGATCCGCGCCCGGCCGGTGGCCTCCGAGATCGGGGCCACACCCTTGGGGGTACGGGCCTCGAAGAGCTCGACGACACGCGGCAGACCCTGGGTGATGTCGTCACCGGCCACACCACCGGTGTGGAAGGTACGCATGGTCAGCTGGGTACCGGGCTCACCGATGGACTGGGCGGCGATGATGCCGACCGCCTCACCGATATCGACCAGCTTGCCGGTGGCCAGCGAACGGCCGTAGCAGAAGGCACAGGTGCCGACGGCCGACTCACAGGTCAGGATCGAGCGGACCTTGACCTCGGCGATGCCGTGGCGGATCAGCTCGTCGATCAGCACGTCACCGAGGTCGGTGTTGGCGGTGGCCACCAGCTTGCCGTCGACGGTGATGTCCTCGGCGAGCATGCGGGCGTACACGCTGGTCTCGACGTCGTCGGCCTTGCGCAGCACGCCGTCGGCGCCCACGGAGCCGATCGACAGCTTCAGGCCGCGCTCGGTGCCGCAGTCCTCCTCGCGAATGATGACGTCCTGGGAGACGTCGACCAGACGACGGGTGAGGTAACCGGAGTCGGCGGTACGGAGGGCGGTGTCGGCCAGACCCTTACGGGCACCGTGGGTGGAGATGAAGTACTCCAGCACGGTGAGACCCTCACGGAACGACGCCTTGATGGGTCGCGGGATGGTCTCGTTCTTGGCGTTCGACACCAGACCACGCATACCGGCGATCTGGCGCATCTGCATCATGTTTCCACGAGCACCCGAGTCGACCATCATGAAGATGGGGTTCGTCTTCGGGAAGTTCGCGGCCATGGCGTCCGCGACCTCGTTGGTCGCCTGGGTCCAGATGCCGACGAGCTCCTGCTTGCGCTCGTCGTTGGTGATCAGACCGCGCTCGTACTGCTTCTGGACCTTCTCCGCCTTCGCCTCGAAGCCCTCGAGGATCTGGGGCTTGCTCGGCGGGACGATGACGTCCGAGATCGAGACGGTGACACCGGAACGGGTCGACCAGTGGAAGCCGGCCGACTTCAGGTTGTCCAGGGTCGCCGCGACGACGACCTTGGGGTAGCGCTCCGCCAGGTCGTTGACGATCGCGGAGAGCTGCTTCTTGCCCACCTCGTAGTCGACGAACGGGTAGTCCTCGGGCAGCAGCTCGTTGAAGAGCGCGCGGCCCAGGGTGGTGTCCAGGCGGAAGGGCTCGCCCTCGTACCAGGTCGGCTGACCGTCCTCGTCCACCGGCGGGGTCCAGCCGCGCGGCGGGACGGTGCCGGCGCCGAGGCGCAGCGCGATCGGGGCCTGGACGTCCAGCTCGCGGGCGTCGAAGGCCATGATCGCCTCGGCGGTCGACGAGAAGGTGCGGCCGGCGCCCTTCACGTTGTCGCGGTCCGAGGTCAGGAAGAACAGACCGAGCACCATGTCCTGGGTCGGCATGGTGACGGGGCGACCGTCGGCTGGCTTCAGGATGTTGTTCGAGGACAGCATCAGGATGCGGGCCTCGGCCTGCGCCTCCGCGGAGAGCGGCAGGTGGACGGCCATCTGGTCACCGTCGAAGTCCGCGTTGAACGCGGTGCAGACGAGCGGGTGGATCTGGATGGCCTTGCCCTCGACCAGCTGCGGCTCGAAGGCCTGGATGCCGAGTCGGTGCAGGGTGGGCGCACGGTTCAGCAGGACGGGGTGCTCGGCGATGACCTCTTCGAGCACGTCCCACACGACCGGACGGGCACGCTCGACCATGCGCTTGGCCGACTTGATGTTCTGCGCGTGGTTCAGGTCGACCAGGCGCTTCATCACGAACGGCTTGAAGAGCTCCAGCGCCATGGCCTTCGGCAGACCGCACTGGTGCAGCTTGAGCTGCGGGCCGACGACGATGACCGAACGGGCCGAGTAGTCGACTCGCTTGCCGAGCAGGTTCTGACGGAAACGACCCTGCTTGCCCTTCAGCATGTCGCTGAGGGACTTCAGCGGGCGGTTGCCCGGGCCGGTGACCGGACGGCCGCGGCGGCCGTTGTCGAACAGCGCGTCGACGGCCTCCTGGAGCATGCGCTTCTCGTTGTTCACGATGATCTCGGGGGCACCGAGGTCGAGCAGGCGCTTCAGGCGGTTGTTGCGGTTGATGACGCGGCGGTACAGGTCGTTCAGGTCGGAGGTCGCGAAGCGGCCACCGTCCAGCTGCACCATCGGACGCAGGTCCGGCGGGATGACCGGGACGCAGTCCAGCACCATGCCGTTGGGCTTGTTGCTGGTCTGGAGGAACGCGGAGACGACCTTGAGGCGCTTCAGCGCACGGGTCTTCTTCTGGCCCTTGCCGGTGCGGATGATCTCGCGCAGGCGCTCGGCCTCTTCGGCCAGGTCGAAGTTCTCCAGGCGGTCCTTGAGGGCCGCCGCGCCCATCGAGCCGGAGAAGTAGGTGCCGAAGCGGTCGCGCAGCTCGCGGTAGAGCAGCTCGTCGCCCTCGAGGTCCTGGACCTTGAGGTTCTTGAAGCGGGCCCACACCTCGTCGAGGCGGTCGAGCTCGCGCTGCGCGCGGTCGCGCAGCTGCTTCATCTCGCGCTCGGCGCCCTCGCGCACCTTGCGGCGCACGTCGGCCTTGGCGCCCTCGGCCTCCAGCTCGGCCAGGTCGGTCTCGGCCTTCTTGGCGCGACCCTCGAGGTCGGCGTCACGGCGGTTCTCGATCTGCTGGCGCTCGACCGAGACGTGCGCCTCCAGGGACGGCAGGTCGCGCTGGCGGCGCTCGTCGTCGACCCAGGTGATCATGTAGGCGGCGAAGTAGATGACCTTCTCGAGGTCCTTCGGCGCCAGGTCGAGCAGGTAGCCGAGGCGGGACGGCACACCCTTGAAGTACCAGATGTGGGTGACCGGGGCGGCCAGCTCGATGTGGCCCATCCGCTCACGACGCACCTTGGCGCGGGTCACCTCGACGCCGCAGCGCTCGCAGATGATGCCCTTGAAGCGGACGCGCTTGTACTTACCGCAGTAGCACTCCCAGTCCCGGGTGGGGCCGAAGATCTTCTCGCAGAAGAGGCCGTCCTTTTCGGGCTTCAGGGTGCGGTAGTTGATGGTCTCCGGCTTCTTGACCTCGCCGTGCGACCACTGGCGGATGTCGTCGGCGGTGGCCAGGCCGATGCGGAGCTCGTCGAAGAAGTTGACGTCAAGCACTGGTCGTCAAGCCCTCTTTCGTGATTCGAGAGTTTGTCTGTGGTCTGAGGGGGGCCTGGGGGCGGGGCCGGCTGCGCGGGGCAGCCGGCCCGGCCTCCGTCAGACCTCTTCGACGCTGCTCGGCTCGCGCCGGGACAGGTCGATGCCGAGCTCCTCGGCGGCGCGGAACACGTCCTCGTCGGAGTCCCGCATCTCGATGGACTGGCCGTCCGAGGACAGCACCTCCACGTTGAGGCAGAGCGACTGCATTTCCTTGATGAGAACCTTGAAGGACTCGGGAATGCCGGGCTCGGGGATGTTCTCGCCCTTGACGATGGCCTCGTAGACCTTCACGCGGCCGAGGACGTCGTCGGACTTGATGGTGAGCAGCTCCTGCAGCGCGTACGCAGCGCCGTACGCCTCGAGGGCCCACACCTCCATCTCACCGAAGCGCTGACCACCGAACTGCGCCTTACCACCGAGCGGCTGCTGGGTGATCATCGAGTACGGACCGGTCGAACGGGCGTGCAGCTTGTCGTCGACCAGGTGGTGCAGCTTGAGGATGTACATGTAGCCGACCGAGATCGGCATCGGGAACGGCTCGCCGGAGCGGCCGTCGAACAGCCGGGCCTTGCCGGTGGAGTTCACCAGGCGCTCACCGTCACGGGTGAGGGTGGTGTTGTCCAGCAGACCGGTGATCTCGTCCTCGCGGGCGCCGTCGAAGACCGGGGTGGCGAGGTTGGTGCCACCCGTGACCTGGTCGGCGCCGATCGCCTGCAGGCGCTGGGCCCACTCGTCGGCGAGGCCGGAGACGTCCCAGCCCTGCTTGGCGAGCCACCCGAGGTGGATCTCCAGGACCTGTCCCGGGTTCATTCGGGACGGGACACCCAGCGGGTTGAGGATGATGTCGACCGGGGTGCCGTCCTCGAGGAAGGGCATGTCCTCGACCGGGAGGATCTTGGAGATGACACCCTTGTTGCCGTGGCGGCCGGCGAGCTTGTCACCGTTGGTGATCTTGCGCTTCTGGGCGACGTAGACGCGGACCAGCTGGTTCACGCCCGGGGGGAGCTCGTCGCCCTCCTCGCGGTCGAAGACGCGCACGCCGATGACCTTGCCGGACTCACCGTGCGGAACCTTCAGCGAGGTGTCGCGGACCTCACGGGCCTTCTCACCGAAGATCGCGCGGAGCAGGCGCTCCTCGGGGGTCAGCTCGGTCTCACCCTTCGGGGTGACCTTGCCGACGAGGATGTCACCGGTGACGACGTCGGCGCCGATCCGGATGATGCCGCGCTCGTCGAGGTCGGCGAGGACCTCCTCGGAGACGTTCGGGATGTCCCGGGTGATCTCCTCGGGGCCGAGCTTGGTGTCACGGGCGTCGACCTCGTGCTCCTCGATGTGGATCGAGGAGAGGACGTCGTCCTGCACGAGGCGCTGCGACAGGATGATCGCGTCCTCGTAGTTGTGGCCCTCCCACGACATGAACGCCACGAGCAGGTTCTTGCCGAGGGCCATCTCGCCCTCGTCGGTGCAGGGGCCGTCGGCCAGCACCTGGTTGACCTCGACCCGGGCGCCCTCGTCCACGAGCACCTTCTGGTTGAAGGAGGTGCCCTGGTTGGAGCGGGTGAACTTGGCGGCGCGGTACGTGGTGTACGTGCCGTCGTCGTTGGCCACGGTGACGTAGTCGGCCGAGACCTCCTGGACCACACCGGCCTTCTCGGCGGTGATCACGTCGGCGGCGTCGACGGCGCAGCGGTACTCCATGCCGGTACCGACCAGCGGGGCCTCGCTCTTCAGCAGCGGCACCGCCTGGCGCATCATGTTCGAGCCCATGAGCGCGCGGTTGGCGTCGTCGTGCTCGAGGAAGGGGATCATGGCGGTCGCGACCGACACCATCTGGCGCGGCGAGACGTCCATGTAGTCGACCTCGGAGCCCGGCACGTAGTCGATCTCGCCGCCACGGCGGCGGACCAGGACGCGCGGCTCGGCGAAGTGGTTGTCCGCGGTCAGCGGAGCGTTCGCCTGGGCGATGACGTAGCGGTCCTCCTCGTCGGCGGTCAGGTAGTCCACCTGGTCCGTCACGAGGCCGGTCTCGTCGACCTTGCGGTACGGGGTCTCGATGAAGCCGAAGGCGTTGACCCGGCCGTACGAGGCCAGCGACCCGATCAGACCGATGTTCGGGCCTTCAGGGGTCTCGATCGGACACATGCGGCCGTAGTGCGAGGGGTGCACGTCTCGGACCTCGAAGCCGGCCCGCTCACGGGACAGACCACCGGGGCCGAGCGCGGACAGACGACGCTTGTGGGTCAGGCCCGACAGCGGGTTCGTCTGGTCCATGAACTGCGACAGCTGGCTGGTGCCGAAGAACTCCTTGATGGAGGCGACGACCGGCCGGATGTTGATCAGGGTCTGCGGCGTGATCGCCTCGACGTCCTGGGTGGTCATGCGCTCGCGCACGACGCGCTCCATGCGGGCGAGACCCGTACGGACCTGGTTCTGGATGAGCTCGCCGACGTTGCGCAGGCGGCGGTTGCCGAAGTGGTCGATGTCGTCGACCTCGACCACGATGTCGCGGCCGGTCTCGTCACGCCACTCGGTCTCACCGGCGTGCAGCTTCACCAGGTACTTGATCGCACCGATGATGTCGGGCTCGGTGAGCACGCCGGAGTCCAGCGACTCGGCGTTGCCCAGCTTGCGGTTGAGCTTGTAGCGGCCGACCTTCGCGAGGTCGTAGCGCTTCGGGTTGAAGTACAGGTTCTCCAGCAGCGTCTGCGCGGCCTCGCGCGTCGGCGGCTCGCCCGGACGCAGCTTGCGGTAGATGTCCAGCAGCGCGTCGTCCTGGCCCTGGGTGTGGTCCTTCTCCAGGGTGTTGCGCATCGACTCGTACTCGCCGAACTCCTCGAGAATCATCTCGTTGGTCCAGCCAAGAGCCTTCAGCAGCACGGTGACGGACTGCTTGCGCTTGCGGTCGATGCGGACGCCGACCATGTCGCGCTTGTCGATCTCCATCTCCAGCCAGGCACCACGCGAGGGGATGACCTTGCAGGAGTAGATGTCCTTGTCGGACACCTTGTCCAGGGTGGAGTCGAAGTACACACCCGGGGAGCGGACCAGCTGCGACACGACGACACGCTCGGTGCCGTTGATCACGAACGTGCCCTTGTGGGTCATGAGCGGGAAGTCGCCCATGAAGACCGTCTGAGACTTGATCTCACCGGTCTCGTTGTTGGTGAACTCGGCCGTGACGAAGAGCGGAGCCGCGTACGTGAAGTCGCGGTCCTTGCACTCGTCAATGGAGTTCTTCGGCGGCTCGAAACGGTGGTCGCGGAAGGTCAGCGACATCGACCCACTGAAGTCCTCGATCGGGGAGATCTCCTCGAAGATCTCCTCCAGACCGGACTTGGTGGGGACGTCCTGACCGGACTCCAGCGCCTCCTCGACCCGGGACTTCCAGGCCGCGTTGCCGAGCAGCCAGTCAAAGCTCTCGGTCTGCAGGGCCAGGAGGTTCGGGACCTCAAGGGGCTCCTTGATCTTCGCGAACGAGACGCGGAGCGGGGCGGTGGATGCGGCGGAATTGTTCGAGGCGTTGCGCGGCGCGGCCAAGAGGGGGGTCCTTCCGAGGGCTCGGAGCTCACTACGCGCGTACCAGCCGGGCCTGCTTGGGCTTGGTCCCGCCTCCCTCGCCACTGGCCTCTGCCGGGGTCGAAACCCGAGGTCAGAGCCGCTTTGCGGAGGCGATGCCAGACCCCATCAGGGCAACGCAAACTCCGGGCGACGAGTCACGGAGCAGCTAACAGGCAGCGCAAAGGGACAGTGTAGCCAAAGGCGACACTGCTGTCCAGCTCTGATTCGGAAACCGAATCGGAGACTCCTCCCGGTAGCCGGCGGGCACGGGGCCCACCGGGTACTGCTCTAACTCACGTGGAGTCATTTCCCGCCGGAGCCGCTGGTTATGCATCCAGCCGCAAACCAACCGGGCGGACTCGCGCCTCGAGAATCGCGCGCCGCGCCGGGTTCGTCAAGGGCCCGCCTGCGGTGCGGACCCACGATCCCTCCATCGTCCGGGAGCCCTCCGGCGTTACAGAAGCCGTGGTGGGGGCCACCGTCGATGACGGTGATCACCTTACTCCTCGGCACCGACAGTGCCGAGTGCGTGATCGGCCACACCGGTGGTTCTCGGCCGGGGCCCGGGTACGCGAAAAGGCCGGGCCGACCACCCGCAAGGGTGATCGGCCCGGCCTCAGGCCCCCTCAGAGGGGGCGTGAAGTCACTTGACGGTGACCTTGGCGCCGGCACCCTCGAGGGCGGCCTTGGCCTTCTCGGCAACGTCCTTGGCAACCTTCTCCAGGACCTTGGCACCAGCGGTGTCAACGAGGTCCTTGGCCTCCTTCAGGCCGAGGGAGGTCAGGGTGCGCACCTCCTTGATGACCTGGATCTTCTTGTCGCCAGCGGCCTCGAGGATGACGTCGAACTCGTCCTGCTCCTCAGCGGCCTCAGCGGCGCCACCGGCGGCACCGGCAACGACGACGGCGGCGGCCGGGGCGGCGGCGGTGACGTCGAACTTCTCCTCGAAGGCCTTCACGAAGGCGGCCAGCTCGATGAGGGTGAGCTCCTCGAACTGCGCGAGCAGCTCGTCCTGGGACAGCTTCGCCATGATGGCGTCCTTCCACTAAATCGGCAGGTTGGTGCCGGATGTACGGGTGGGGCGGGCGTACGGGCCCGCAGCGAGGCGTGAGCCTGCCGAATTACTCGGCGGCCGCGTCCTCGGCGGCGGGAGCCGGCGTACCGGCACCGCCCTGCTCGACCTTGTCGCGCAGCGCGTCCACGGTGCGGACGAGCTTCGACGGCAGGGCCTGGAAGAGCGCGGCAGCCTGGGACTGCTTGGCCTTCAGGGCACCCGCCAGCTTGGCGAGCAGCACCTCGCGGGACTCGAGGTCCGCGAGCTTCTTGATCTCATCGGCGGACAGCGCCTTACCGTCAAGGACACCGCCCTTGATGATGAGAGCAGGGTTCTCCTTGGCGAAGTCACGCAGAGCCTTCGCCGACTCCACCGGGTCACCGGTGACGAAGGCGACAGCCGTCGGACCAGTGAACAGGTCGTCCAGCTCCGTGATCCCGACCTCATTGGCCGCGATCTTGGTCAGCGTGTTCTTCACCACGGCGTACTCAGCGTTGTCGCCGAGCGAGCGACGCAGGGTCTTGACCTGCTTCACCGAGAGACCGCGGTACTCGGTCAGCAGCGCCGCGGAGGAGCCACGGAACTTGTCCGTGATCTCAGCGACGGCAGCAGCCTTGTCGGGCCTGGCCATAGGCGTACGCCTCCTTCCGTGATGTCGAAGTCGGGCCGACCGCGTAAGAAGTCGACCAATTCGCGCCGCGGACCGGCCGGACGGAAGGAAAGCTCCTGCGAAAACGCAATGAGCCCCGGTGCGCAGGGCGCACGGGGCTCGAACGACCTCGACGGCTTCCGCGCGGACGCGGACCCGGAAGTCGAAGCTCCAGACACACCTGCGCGGGCTGCCTGCGACGAAGCGCAGATCCTTCGGCCACCGGCTCCCTTGCGGGCGCACGATGACAACCAGCGGTCTTTGGCTTCCGCAACAGTAGCCGGACTCCGCCGTCCGGGGCAAATCGCCCCTGTTCGCCCCCGGGCCGCCCGGGCCGGGCGGGTCGCTGGGGCTCAGCGGGCCAGCGGGGAGACCGTCCGGACACCGGTGTCCACGGTGTCCGTCTCGGCAGGCGCCTGGGCCGAGAGCAGCGGGCCGGCGACGTCGGAGTAGAGCACCGAGTCGTCCGTCCCGCCGCTGTCCCCGCTGCCGGTGCGCTGGAGCCGGACCAGCTGGTCCTTGTCGTTGAGCCAGAGGTCCACGGTGAGCGAGAGCGAGCCTCCGGGGGCCAGCGCGGCCCGCAGGCCGTCCCGGCGGGACTGGCTCAGCTGGGTCTGGGCGGCCGCGTACTTCTCGGCCGTGGTGGTCACCCGGTAGTGCTCGACGGTCGAGTCCTCGTACTTCTCCTCCCCGACGAAGGTGGCGTCCACCCCGTCGGCGGTGGCCGCGGCCAGTGCCTCGACCGGGTTCAGCAGGTCGATCAGGCCCGCGTACGGCACCTCCTTGTGCCCCTCCTGGTCGGGCGGGACGGAGAAGCGCTCCCAGTGCTTGCCGCCGTTGCGGGCCGCCGTCGCCGCGTCGCCGCCCTGGTAGCCGACGGTGTCCACGACGATCAGCTGCTCGGCGTCGGCGGGGGTGGAGCGCTTGATCTGGATCGCCGTCTTGGGGGCCCAGAAGATCGGGCCGGAGCCGGCGTCCGTGCCCAGCCGGTAGCTGACCTTGGCCCGGCGGGCGGTCTGCATGGCCAGCTGGGCGGAGAGCAGCACCCCGTGCGGGGAGCGGTCGGTGGGCTTGGCCGGCCCGGTCGGGGTGGCGCTGGTCGGCGGGGCGCTGCTCGCGCTCGGGCTGCCGGACGGCGTGGCGGGCGTTCCCTCGCCGCCACCGCAGGCGGTCAGCCCGCTCGCCAGTACGGCGATGGCGGCCAGCGCCGCCACCCGCTGCCGTCCCGCCATCCCCCGCTCCCTCTCCACTCGCCCGGTCCTCGTTCCGGCCACCTTGCCACCCGGGCCCGGGGCGGTCGGCGGCGGCCCCCTGGTCGGGCCCCGCCACGCCGGGCGCGTCCACCGGGTCGGGCGAACCGGGGGCACCGGAGGCGGAGCGGGCGGGGCCCGACGGCCCCGCCCGCTCCCCCGTACGGGCCCGGGGTCAGCTCGTGCTGTTCTGCTTGGCGAGCTTCATCAGGTCGGCCGCCTCGATGGTGTCGGACGCCACCGGCGAGGCCGTGGTGACCGCGACGCCGTAGTCCGAGTAGAGGACGCTGGCCTTGAAGGCACCGGCCTTGGTGTCGCCCGCCTCGGTCCGCTGGACGACCAGCTGGTCGGCGTCCACCCAGACGTCGATCGTCTCCTGGGAGAGGCCTGCGGTGGTCAGCTTCTCCTTCATCTGGTCGAGCTGGGCCTGGGTCAGGCCCTTGCCGGACGCGGCGGCGATCTCGTCGGCGTTGAGCACACCGGTGTAGTGGGTGGTGGCCTTGCCGGCCACCGTCTCCTGGCCGACCTCGGTCACCTTGTTGGTGGCGATCAGCGCCCGCACGCCCTCGACCGGGTCCGCGCTCTTGAGCTGGTCGGACGCCCCGCCGGAGGCCTTGGCCTGGTCGGCCTGGCTGTAGTGCACCCAGTGCTTGCCGCCCACGGCGTCGACCATCTGGCCGCCCATCCGCAGGTACATCCCGTCCTTGGTGAAGCGGTACGGCGCGGACTGGCTGCCGGTGAGGGGCGACATGACCTTGCCCAGCGGCGAGCCGGACAGGTCCATCGTGAGTTCGCCCTTGAGGCCGTCGGCCCAGGAGATCACGCCGTCGCCCTTCATGGCGATCTCGCCCATCGTGATCGTCTCGGTGACCTTCGCCGACTTGGCGGCGCTGGTCTTCTGGGTGACCTGCTCCAGGAAGACCGCCGGGCTGACCTTGGCCGGCGCGGCGGCGGCCGACGACGCGGCCGTGGTCGGTGCGGCCGGCGCGGCGTTCTTGCCGTCGTCCTTGGTGTCGTTGCAGGCGGTCGCGGTCAGCGCCAGGGCGGCGAGGACGACGGCGACAGCGGTCTTGCGGGTTCCAGCCATGATTCCCCCCTTGAGGATCCCCGGGCTCCGTTCGGGCCCGGGGAGGTAGCCGGTCGGTGCGAAGTGCGGTGCGAAGTGAGGTACGAAGTTCGGTGCGAGCGGGTGCGCGTCGGCCGGATCAGCTGAGCAGCTTGAGGAGGTCGGCCTCGGAGCCGAGGTCACCGGCGGCGGGCGCCTCGATCTTGTCGGCCTTGCCGAGGTCCGAGTACTTGATCGTGACGGCTTCCTTCTCGCCGTTCTTGTCGCCGTACTCCTTGTACTGGACGAGCTCCTGCTTGCCGTTCAGCCAGAAGTCGACGGTCAGCGAGGTGCCGTCGTCCTCCAGCGTCTTCTGGACGGCCTTGCGCTGGTCGGCCGAGAGGCCGGTCATCGCGCCCACCAGGACGGAGGTGTCCTCGACCGCCCGCAGGTGGGTGGTCTTGACGCCGTCCACGGTCTCCTCGCCGACCTTGCTGAGCTTGCCGCTCTGGGCGGCCACGGTGAGCTGGACCACCGGGTTCAGCATCTGACCCACGGCCAGCATGCTGTCGCCCAGGTCGTTCCCGGCGGGCAGCTTGATCCAGTGCTTGCCTCCCAGCGCCGCCACGTCGTCGGAGCCGACGTAGCCGTCGGCCCCGATCACCCGGATGCGGAGCTGCTTGTTGTCCTCCACCTGGGCGGTGAGGTCGGCGGACGGCTTGCCCGGGTCCTTCCAGTCGGCGGTGCCCTTGCCACTGGTGTGGTCGGAGCCGCCCGGGGAGGCCATGTCGATCTTGCCGTTGCCGGCCTTCTGCATCACCACCGCCGAGGCGGCCAGCGCGGCCTTCGGGTCGCCGGTCAGCGCGCCGGCGGCCGAGTCGCCGCCCTTGGCGCCGTCGCCCCCCTTGCTGCCGCAGGCGGTGACGCCGCCCAGTAGGACGGCGGCGGTCACTACGGTCGAGGCGAGGCGCACAGCGCGCATGAAGGTACCCCCGTGAATTCTCGTCGGAAGAGCAGACTTTTCAGCTTCTTCTCACGCGGACTCTAACGGATCGCCGGAACGCTCCGGGACGGGATATCCACCCGGCCTCACCCGCCCGCGGCCGGTGCCGCGTCCCCGGGCCCGGGGTCCGACACATCCGTCGTGGTCACCGTGGTCCCGGCGCTCCCCCGGACCGTCTCACGCAGCCTCAACAGTCTCTGGCCGGGCCCGATCCAGAGGTCGTAGCCGACCTCCGCCACCCCGCGCTGCCGGTACCAGTCGACCACCGCGGCGAGCCGTTGCGGGGTCAACTCCCCGTCCGCGCCGAAGTAGTCGGCCACCGGCGCGGAACCCCGGTAGTGCGCGACGGTCGTTCCGGCCAGCTGCTCGCCGCCGAGCGAGCCGAGCCGTCCGGTCCGGGCGATCGCGTACGCGCGGCCGCCCGGGTTGGTCACCAGCGTGGTCGTCCAGCCGCCCGCGTAGCCGGCGGGGTCGGTGCCGGCCTTCGGGTCCAGCGACTCGGCGGTGCCGCGGTCGGCGTGCTTGGCCGCGCCGCCCTGGTAGGCGAGGTCGATCGCGCCGTCCCGGACGGTCAGCCGCCCGGCGCCCAGTTCGTCGGTGACGGTCAGCGCGGCCTCGTCCCGGTCGCCCCAGGCCAGTGTGCCGCTCGCGGTGCGCCGCCCGTCCGGGCCCTCCCGCAGCACCTCGACCCGGGCGCCGCCGGCGTCGTCCAGCGCCTGGGCCGCCGTGAGCACCACCTGCTTGGGCGGGACCGGCGCCGGCTCGCCCGGGACGCGGGCGCCCGGGGCGGCCAGCACGCTGCACCCGGTGGTGGCGCCGAGCAGCAGCAGGGCCGCCGCGAGGGAGGCGGGGCGAAGGGCGGGCGGCACGGCACACTCCGGCGGTCACGTGTTCTTCACATGGTCTGACCGGCAGAGCGTACGACGACTCGGGCAACCGTTCCCATCCGCCCGTGTCCCGATCCGGCAACCGTTTCCCCGCACCCGTCCCGGTGGAGAACGACGACGGGCCCGCACCCCCGGAAGGGGGTACGGGCCCGTCGTACGGACTGCTCTTGAGCGCTCAGGCTCAGACCGCGGCCGGGTCCTCCTCGACGAGGAGGTTGCGGGTGCGGTTCGGGTCCACCTGGATGCCGGGGCCCATGGTGGTCGAGAACGCGGTCTTCTTGATGTAGCGGCCCTTGGCGGCGGACGGCTTGGCGCGGAGCACCTCGTCCAGCGCGGCGGCGTAGTTCTCGACCAGCTGCTCGTCGGTGAAGGAGGCCTTACCGATGATGAAGTGCAGGTTCGAGTGCTTGTCGACGCGGAACTCGATCTTGCCGCCCTTGATGTCGTTGACAGCCTTGGCGACGTCCGGGGTCACGGTGCCGGTCTTCGGGTTCGGCATCAGACCACGGGGACCGAGCACGCGGCCCAGGCGGCCGACCTTGCCCATGAGGTCCGGGGTGGCGACGACGGCGTCGAAGTCCAGCTTGCCCTTCGCGACCTCGTCGATCAGCTCGTCGGCACCGACGATGTCGGCGCCCGCAGCACGCGCGGCCTCGGCACGCTCGCCGGTCGCGAAGACCAGGACCCGAGCGGTCTTACCGGTGCCGTGCGGGAGGATCACGGTGCTGCGGACCATCTGGTCGGCCTTGCGCGGGTCGACGCCCAGACGCATGGCGACCTCAACGGTGCCGTCGAACTTGGTGGTGCTGGTCGCCTTGGCGAGGCGGACGGCCTCGAGGGGGGCGTAAAGGCGCTCGCGGTCGACCTGGGCGTCCGCGGCCTTCAGGGCCTTGCTGCGCTTCATAGCTGCTCCTGAATGGTGATGGGAGTCGTGGTGTCACGGGCCTGCGCGGGCCCTACCACAGGGACGAGAAGGGCTTCTCAGCCCTCGACGGTGATGCCCATCGACCGGGCGGTGCCGGCGATGATCTTCTCCGCGGCGTCCAGGTCGTTGGCGTTCAGGTCGGGCATCTTGGTCGTGGCGATCTCGCGGACCTGGGCGCTGGTGAGCTTGGCGACCTTGGTCTTGTGCGGCTCGCTGGAGCCCTTGTCGATACCGGCGGCCTTCAGGATGAGGCGCGCGGCCGGCGGCGTCTTCGTGATGAAGGTGAAGGAACGGTCCTCGTAGACCGTGATCTCCACCGGCACGATCATGCCGCGCTGCGACTCGGTCGCAGCGTTGTAGGCCTTGCAGAACTCCATGATGTTGACGCCGTGCTGACCCAGCGCGGGGCCGACCGGCGGCGCCGGGTTGGCCGCGCCGGCGTTGATCTGGAGCTTGATAAGCCCCGTGACCTTCTTCTTCTTGGGAGGCATGTCTCTCCGGGTCCTTCCGAGAGGTGATTGCTGGTGCGTGCCGAACCGGGGCGACACCCGGTCGCCAGCACACACATCGGACCAGGCTAACGCGTTCGCGCCGCTGGACCAAAACGGATTCGGGGCGGGGCCTCAGCCCCGCCCCGAATCCGAAGACCGTATGACTAGTTCTTCTGGATCTGGTCGAAGGAGAGCTCGACCGGGGTCTCCCGGCCGAAGATCTCGACCAGGCCCTTGACCTTCTTCGAGTCGGGGTTGATCTCGTTGATGGTCGCCTGGAGGGTCGCGAACGGGCCGTCGGTGACGGTGACCGAGTCGCCGACCTCGAAGTCCAGCACCTGGACCTCGACCGGGCGGACCGGCGAGGCCTTGCCGGCCTCCTTGGCGGCCTGGCGCTCGACGTCGGGGGCGAGCATCTTGACGACCTCGTCCAGGGTCAGCGGGTACGGGTCGTAGGCGTTGCCGACGAAGCCGGTGACACCCGGGGTGTTGCGCACGACGCCCCAGGACTCCGGGGTGAGGTCCATGCGCACCAGGACGTAGCCGGGGAGCTTGTTCTGGCGGATGGTCTTGCGGTCGCCGTTCTTGATCTGGACGACCTCCTCCTGCGGCACCTCGGCCTGGAAGATGTACTCCTCGACGTTCAGCGAGACGGCACGCTGCTCCAGGTTCTGCTTCACCCGGTTCTCGTAGCCGGCGTAGGTGTGGATCACGTACCACTCGCCCGGCATGAAGCGCAGGTCCTCGCGGAACTTGGCGACCGGGTCGACCTCGGCCTCGGCCTCGACCTCGGCGGCGTCCTCGACGACGGCCTCCTCGGCGGCGAGCTCCTCGTCGCTCTCCACGTGCAGCGCGGCCTCCTCGGCGGGCTCGCCGGCCTCGGCCTCGTCGTACGCCTCGACCTCGTCCTCGTCGCTGTCCGCGGCGTCCACGATCTGCTCGGCGGACTCGGCTTCGTCAGCCAGCTCGGCCGCGTCCAGCTCGGCGGCGACATCCGCCTCGCGGACGGTCTCGTCGGCGTCGTACAGGGGGGACTCAGACACGGTGGCTGCTTCTTTCCTGGAGATGGTGAAGGTGGCGCGCTCCGAAACCGGACCGGCGCGCGGCCGCTCACGCGGGCGCCAGGAGAGGTCTCGGAGACTTCAACAGTACCGAGTCCACGGTACGCGCGCGTACGTCCGCCGCCGACAGCTCGACCCGGGCCGAGGAATTCGGCCCGGGTCGGGAGGTGTCTCGGAGGTCTGGCGGCCGGGTCAGCCGAAGACGAAGAGGCTCAGCTTGGAGAAGCCGTAGTCCAGGCCGGCGACGATGCCCATCATGACCACGACGAAGGTGACCACGACGGCCGTGTAGTTGGTGAGCTCGCCCTTGGTGGGCCAGACGACCTTGCGCAGCTCGGCGATGATCTGGCGGTAGAACAGGCCCATCCGTGCGAACAGGCCCTTCTTGGCCCGCTTGCCGGACTTCTTCTGCTTGCCGGACTTCTTCTCGCCCTCGACGGACGTGGTCTCGGCAGCGCCCTCGGCCCCCTCGGGGTTGCCGCTCTCAGGCGTTGCGGTGGAGCCCGTGGTCTCCGTCACTCGTCCTCACCTGAATCCGGGTCCGGCCGAACATCACCTGCGTACCCGGAACAGGCACGAGCGGTCGGCTTAAGCGGTGCTGATCGGTGCCCTCTCCGCGTCAAGCCCGCTCGCTCTGTGGAGCGAACGGGCTGGAAACGGATCGAGCAGCAGGGCAAGAGGGACTCGAACCCCCAACCGCCGGTTTTGGAGACCGGTGCTCTACCAATTGAGCTATTGCCCTACGGAACCTCGCGGCTCCGGTGGCGACCAACCTACCGCATCTCCCCCCGCTGTCTGTACAGGCGGTGAAAGCTCCGGTCTTTTTCGGCGGGCCGTCGAGCAGCGAGTGTACGTGGTCGAGGGGTGTTTGGTCGAACCTCTTCTTCCGGGACCTCTCCCCGCCCGACGGATCTACGGCCGGGCGCGGCGCCCACCGGCGGATCGGCGGGGGCCGCCATGCGGACGGGGCCGTACGGATGCTGGAACCGCCATGCCCGGTCCGTCCCGGTTCTGCGACGATGCAGGCATGAGCGCTTCCACCCCGCAGCCCGACCGTTCCATCCGCCCCGCCGACCGCCGGGTCTCCGCCCGGATCGGCGCGATCGCCGAGTCCGCGACCCTCGCCGTGGACGCCAAGGCCAAGGCCCTCAAGGCGGCCGGCCGGCCGGTGATCGGCTTCGGTGCCGGCGAGCCCGACTTCCCCACGCCGGACTACATCGTCGAGGCGGCCGTCGAGGCCTGCCGCGACCCGAAGAACCACCGCTACACCCCGGCGGGTGGCCTTCCCGAGCTGAAGTCCGCGATCGCCGCCAAGACGCTGCGCGACTCCGGCTACGAGGTGGACGCCTCCCAGGTGCTGGTCACCAACGGCGGCAAGCAGGCCATCTACGAGGCCTTCGCCGCGATCCTGGACCCGGGCGACGAGGTCATCATCCCGGCCCCGTACTGGACCACCTACCCGGAGTCGGTCCAGCTGGCCGGCGGTGTCCCGGTCGAGGTCGTGTCCGACGAGACCACCGGCTACAAGGTCTCGGTCGAGCAGCTGGAGGCCGCCCGCACCGAGAACACCAAGGTGGTGCTGTTCGTCTCGCCGTCCAACCCGACCGGCGCGGTGTACACCGAGGCCGAGGCCGAGGCGATCGGCCGCTGGGCGCTGGAGCACGGCCTGTGGGTGCTCACCGACGAGATCTACGAGCACCTGGTCTACGGCGACGCCACCTTCACCTCGCTGCCGGCCCTGCTGCCCGAGCTGGCCGACAAGTGCGTCGTGGTCAACGGGGTCGCCAAGACCTACGCGATGACCGGCTGGCGGGTGGGCTGGGTGATCGGCCCCAAGGACGTGATCAAGGCCGCGACCAACCTCCAGTCGCACGCCACCTCGAACGTCTCCAACGTCGCCCAGCGGGCCGCGCTGGCCGCCGTCGCGGGCGACCTGGACGCGGTCGCCGAGATGCGCGCGGCCTTCGACCGCCGCCGCAAGACCATCGTCCGGATGCTGAACGAGATCGAGGGCGTCATCTGCCCCGAGCCCGAGGGCGCGTTCTACGCGTACCCGTCCGTCAAGGGCCTGCTGGGCAAGGAGATCCGCGGCAAGCGCCCGCAGACCTCCGGCGAGCTGGCCGCCCTGATCCTGGACGAGGCCGAGGTCGCGGTCGTCCCGGGCGAGGCCTTCGGCACCCCCGGCTACCTGCGGCTCTCCTACGCGCTCGGCGACGCCGACCTGGTCGAGGGCGTCAGCCGGGTCCAGAAGCTGCTCGGCGAGGCCCGCGACTGACGTCGAACCGACGCCGGGGTTTCACCCGCCACACCGCCCTCTTTCACCCCTTCGGGGGATGGAAAGAGGGCGGTTCCCGTTTGGGGGTCGCATACGGCAGTATCGGCGAATGGAACGCCTGTTGAACCCGCGAGACGTCAGAGGCCTCCCGAAGGCCCACCTGCACCTGCACTTCACCGGCTCGATGCGGCCCGCCACCCTGCTGGAGCTGGCCGACAAGCACGGCGTCCGGCTGCCGGAGGCGCTCGGCTCCGGCGAGCCGCCCAGACTGCGTGCCACCGACGAACGCGGCTGGTTCCGCTTCCAGCGCCTGTACGACACCGCCCGCTCGGTGCTCCGGGACGAGGACGACATCCGGCGACTGGTCCTGGAGACCGCGCAGGACGAGCGGCGCGACGGCTCCCGCTGGCTGGAGATCCAGGTCGACCCGACCTCCTACGCGCCCCGGCTCGGCGGGCTGATCCCCGCCCTCGAGCTGATCCTGGACGCGGTGGACCACGCCGCCGAGGCCACCGGGGTGGGCATCCGGGTGCTGGTCGCGGCGAACCGGATGAAGTCCCCGATGGACGCCCGGACCCTCGCCCGGCTGGCCGTCCGGTACGCCGACCGGGGCGTGGTCGGCTTCGGCCTGTCCAACGACGAGCGCCGGGGCCTGGCCCGGGACTTCGACCGGGCCTTCGAGATCGCCCGCAAGGGCGGGCTGCTGGCCGCCCCGCACGGCGGCGAGCTGGCCGGCCCGGAGTCCGTCCGGGACTGCCTGGACGACCTGGGCGCCGGCCGCATCGGGCACGGCGTGCGGGCCGCCGAGGACCGGCGGCTGATGGAGCGGCTGGCGGACCGCCAGATCACCTGCGAGGTGTGCCCCTCCTCCAACGTCTCGCTCGGCGTCTACGAACACCCCGAAGAGGTGCCGCTGCGCCGGCTGTTCGACGCCGGGGTGCCGCTGGCGCTGGGCGCGGACGACCCGCTGCTGTTCGGCAGCCGACTGGCCGCCCAGTACGACCTGACCCGCGACGTCCTGGGCTTCAGCGACGCCGAACTCGCCGAGCTGGCCCGGCAGTCGGTGCGCGGCTCGTGCGCGCCGGAGGGCGTCCGCAAGGAACTGCTGGCGGACATCGACGCCTGGCTGGTGGACGCCCCCGCAGCGGTCTAGAGCTTGACCCCGACCATCACCGGCTCGTTCACCAGCTCCACCCCGAAGGCCTCGCGGACCCCGTCCCGGATCTCCCGGGCCAGCGCCAGCAGGTCCTCGGCGGTGGCCGAGCCGCGGTTGGTGAGCGCCAGGGTGTGCTTGGTGGAGAGCGTCGCCGGGCCGCTGCCGTAGCCCTTGCCGAAGCCCGCCCGGTCGATCAGCCAGGCCGCCGAGGTCTTGGTGCAGCCCTCCGGGGCCGGGTAGGCGGGGGCGTTCTCGGTGCCCGGGCGGGTGCGGAAGGACTCGTACTGCGCGGCCGTCAGCACCGGGTTGGTGAAGAAGGAGCCGGCCGACCAGGTGTCGTGGTCCGCCGGGTCCAGCACCATGCCCTTGCCGGCGCGCAGCCCCAGCACCGCCTCGTACGCCCGCTCCAGCGGCACCCGGGCGTCCTGCTCGACACCGAAGTGCCTGGCCACCTCGGCGTACCGGACCGGGGTGGAGAGCCCCGCGTGGTCCGCCAGGGCGAACCGCACCCGCAGCACCACGTAGCGGTCCGACTCGGCCTTGAAGCGGCTGTGCCGGTAGGAGAACGCGCACTCGGCGTTCGACAGTGTGACCACCTCGCCGGCCGTGCGGTCGTACGCGACCACCTCGGTGATCGTCTGGGCGACCTCCTGGCCGTACGCGCCGACGTTCTGCACCGGGGTGGCGCCCGCCGAGCCGGGGATGCCGGCCAGGAACTCGATCCCGGCCAGGCCGTGCTCGCGCACCGCGCGGGCGACCGCCTCCGACCACACCTCGCCGGCCGCCAGCTCCAGCACGGTGCCGTCCAGGGCGAAGCCCGTGGTGGCGATCCGCAGCACGGTGCCGGGGAAGCCGGCGTCGCCGATCACCAGGTTCGAGCCGCCGCCGAGGACCAGCAGCGGCTCCCCGGGGGACTCTCAGGCCTTGACCGGCTCGATCACCGGCTGCCCGGCGTCCCCGGCGCCCTCGCCGTCCGCCGGTCCGGCGGTGCCGGCGGGTGCCTTCGCCCGGCGCGGCAGCAGCAGCGCGCACAGCGCCGCCACCAGGACCACTCCGGCGCCGACGTACAGCGCGGGCACCAGCCCGTCGACGAAGGACTGCTCCGAGTCGTAGCCGCCCTGCTCCGAGAACACCGCCGACAGCACCGCCACGCCGAGCGCGCCGCCGACCTCGCGCAGCGCGTTGTTGGCGCCGGAGGCGATGCCCTGCTCCTGTGGCCGGACGCTGTCCATCACCAGGGCGGCGGTCGGCGCGAAGTACAGCGACATGCCGATGCCGCAGAGCACCACCGCGGGCACCACCGGGCCGTACTCGTAGTGCGGGTGCCCGCCGGTGATCACCGCGTAGAGCGCCAGGCCGAGGCCCTGCAGCACCAGCCCGGTGACCACGACCGGGCGGCCGCCGAAGCGGTCGGCCAGCATGCCCGCGATCGGCGCGACGATCAGCGGCATGCCGGTCCACGGGAGCATCCGGATGCCGGCCTCCTGCGGGGTGTAGCCGCCCGCGGTCTGGAGGTGCTGGCTGATCAGGAAGATCGAGCCGAACATCCCGAGGAACATCAGCAGGCCGGAGCCGTTGACCGCGGAGAACGCCCGGTTGCGGAACAGCCGCATCGGCAGCATCGGGTGCTCGGCCCAGCGCTGCTCGTACAGCACGAAGGCGATCAGCAGCGCGACACCGCCGGCCAGCGAGGCCAGCACCAGCGGGCTGGCCCAGCCGTCCGGGTTGCCGCGGATCAGGCCGAGCACCACGCCGAACAGGCCGAGGCTCACCAGCAGCGTGCCGACCGCGTCCAGGGACGGGCCGGCGCCCCGGCTCTCGCGCAGCCGCAGGGCGGCCAGTGGCACCAGGACGGCGCCGACCGGGACGTTCACCCAGAAGATCCACTGCCAGGAGAAGTGCTCGGTCAGGGCGCCGCCGACCAGCGGCCCGGTGGCGACGGCCAGGCCGTTGACGCCGGACCAGATGCCGAAGGCCAGCCCGCGCTTGGCCGCCGGTATGGCGGTGGTCAGCAGGGTGAGGGTGAGCGGCATCGACACCGCGGCCCCGGCGCCCTGGACGGCGCGGGCGGCGATCAGGGCGCCGATGCCCGGCGAGAGCGCGGCCGCGGCGGAGCCGGCGGTGAAGAGGGTGAGCCCGAGCAGGAAGATCCTGCGGCGGCCGAAGCGGTCGCCGAGCGCCGCGCCGAACATCAGCAGCACGGCGAAGGCCAGGGTGTAGGCGCTGACCGTCCACTCCAGGTCGGACAGCCCGCCGCCGAGGTCCTCGCGGATGGACGGCAGGGCGGTGGTGACGACCAGGTTGTCCAGGCTCGCCATGAAGCCCGCGATGCTGGTGATCACCAGGGTCCAGACGCCGACCCGGCCGAGGCCGGGCGCCTGAGCCGCCTCCGGCCGCTCCGTCCGCTCCTGGTTCCCCCTCCGCTCCGGGTTCTCCGGCCGCTCCGGGTTCTCCCCGCTCTTCGACAGGACGTCGTTCTCCGGCATGACGCCTCCCAGCTCCCCTCTAGGTAGTTATCGATCAATAACTTCTGCGGGCCGAGAAAACGGCCGCACGGCACCGCCGTACGACCGCTAGTCGGCCGGCGCCTCGTCGGTCTCCGGCCCGAAGCCGTCCCAGATCCGGTGGTCCTGGGGGAACCCCAGCGCCACCAGCGTGTTGATCAGCATTCCGTAGGCCATGAAGGCGGTCGCGTCCTCCGCGCTGCCGCCCAGCCGGATCCGCACTCGGTCGAACAGGTCGAGCCAGCCGGCCCGGGCGGCCCGGCCGATCTCGTCCGCCTCCGCCGCCTCGCTCGCGAAGACCGCGACGTAGAGCTGCATCTGCATCATCAGCTGCTCGCGGTCCTCGACCAGGCCCATGTACGCCCGCGACATCGCCTCGGCGGCCGCCTCGCCGGTCAGCCCGGCCGAGGACTCGTCGAAGACCCGCCAGGTCTCCTCGATGCAGCGCTCGGCGGCGGCCTTGAAGATCGCCTGCTTGCCGGGGAAGAGCCGGAACAGGTACGGCTGCGAAACGCCCACCCGGCGGGCGATCGTCTCGGTGGAGGTGCCCCTGTAGCCGCTCCTGGCGAACTCGATCATCGCGGCCCGGATGACGCTCTCGCGCCGCTCCTCCGCGCTCATCCGCATGCTCGACTTCGCCATACCCGGCAAGTTAGTGGCCAATCACTATCTATGCAAGGGGCGCGGCCGCGCCCGGAACCCGCCGCACGGGCCCCGACGCGGCCGGCGTCAGGCCTTGCGGCTCAGCCGAGCCGGACGATCGCCTGGGAGCGGCCGAGCACCTTCTGCCCGCCCGTGGTGGCCAGCAGGTCGACCTGCACCTTGCGGTCGTCCAGCTTCTTGACCACCTTGGCGGAGACCTCGATCACCGCGCCGACCCCGTCGTTGGGCACCGGCACCGGGCGGGTGAAGCGCACGCCGTAGTCGACCACCGCGGCCGGGTCGCCGACCCAGTCGGTGACCACCCGGATCGCCTCGGCCATGGTGAACATGCCGTGCGCGATGACGTCCGGCAGGCCGACCTCCAGCGCGAACTTCTCGTTCCAGTGGATCGGGTTGAAGTCGCCGGAGGCGCCCGCGTACCGCACCAGTGTGGCGCGGGTCACCGGGAAGGACTGCGCCGGCAGCTCGGTGCCGACCTCGACCTCGTCGTAGTTGATCGCCATGCCGCTCACTCCCCCGCCTCGTCGGCGGCCCGGGCCACCAGCGTCATGACCGACGTCACCACGTGCTCGCCGGTCTCGTCCACCACCTCGCCACGCACGGTGAGCACCTCGTTGCCCGCCAGCGACTTGATGTTGTCGATGGTGACCGCGACGGTCAGCCGGTCGCCGGCCTGCACCGGGCGGCTGTAGGTGAACTTCTGGTCGCCGTGCACCACCCGGTTGTAGTCCAGGCCCAGCTCCGGGTCCTCGACCACCTGGCCGGAGGCGCGGTAGGCGATCACGAAGGGGAAGGTCGGCGGGGCGATCACGTCCCGGTGGCCCAGTGCCTTCGCCGCCTCCGGGTCGGTGTACGCGGGGTTGGCGTCCCCGATCGCGATCGCGAACTCGCGGATCTTCTCCCGGCCGACCTCGTACGGCTCGGTGGGCGGGTAGCTACGCCCGATGAAGGACGGGTCGAGCGCCATGGCAGCTCCTCGAAACACGGGTGGATACGAAAACGACTCCGGACCGCACCCCTGTTGAGGGATGCGGCCCGGAGTCGAAGACCTGAATTCACACAGGCCCGGTGCCCTACGACAGGGTCAGCGGGTCTCGCGGTGCGCGGTGTGCGAGTTGCAGCGGGGGCAGTGCTTCTTCATCTCAAGACGGTCCGGGTCGTTACGCCGGTTCTTCTTGGTGATGTAGTTCCGCTCCTTGCACTCCACGCAGGCCAGCGTGATCTTCGGGCGGACGTCGGTGGCAGCCACGGGAGTGCCTTCCTTGGACAACGAATAAGAACACAACAAGAGTAGCCGACCGGGAGTGCGATCTCCCGACCGACTACGCGGGGTAGCGGTGACCGGACTTGAACCGGTGACACAGCGATTATGAGCCGCTTGCTCTACCAACTGAGCTACACCGCCACAGTGATCCGCAGTACAGCCGGAGCTGACTGCTTCTCACCAGAGCCCCCATGCGGAATCGAACCGCAGACCTTCTCCTTACCATGGAGACGCTCTACCGACTGAGCTATAGGGGCGAACGAGGAAGAGATTACACGTTCCGCGCCCAGAGGTGAAATCCGTATCCGGAGGCGAAGACCGCAGGTCGGCGAGGTGTGCGGACGGTCGATCCGCGGCAGGGCGTTCGAGTGCCCCGCCGGGCCCGCGCCCCGACCCGATACGACTATTGCCCGCCTCCCGTCGCCCCGCCGCCGTGCCCCATAGGCTCGTCGCTCATTGATCGGAAGACCTGCCGATCCCCCCGGGGATCGATCCCCACGGGCCGCCACGCGCCACCCCGCGGGCCGGCGCGAGAAGGAGCCGACGATGGACAGCGCAGCCGCCGACGGGCCGTACCCCGGGCCCGGCCCGGCGGCCAACCCGCTCGGGCACGGCCCGGTCCTGCTGCTCACCGG